>WRIO01000123.1 GCA_009782695.1 Candidatus Cloacimonadota bacterium | reverse complement strand
GCAATAATTACATCTGTCGATGGTGACACTATAATAGTCCACCAAGGAACCTACATCGAAAATATAAATTTTTTAGATAGGAATATATTCTTAACAAGTCTGTTTATAGATTCAAATGACCGAACTGATATAGAAAACACTGTCATTCAAGGCATAGACGAAGATTGGTGTATCACATTTCGAAATATAAACAACATACCGTCGTTTTTACAACACGCCACTTTAAATGGATTTACGGTAACAGGGGGTGGAAGTGGTGGTATTACGATATATGCTGCAAGTCCAACTATAAAAAATTGTATTATAACTAAAAATAATGGGACAGGATTAGATGCAAGGGGAATTGGAGGTTATTATCCAGCGTACCCATTCCTTTCTGGGTGTGTAATAAAATATAATAAAGCTAATCAATTTGCTGGAGTGCTCTCACCAGTTCGTAACCCAGGCGGTGTCTATATGTGTGTTCAAAGAGTAGATATGTTCGATCCCGTAAATAAGAATAGTGTGTTCAACAACTTTGGATATGCTGCTGCAGATATTATGTGTGCTCTTAACGGACCTACCAATATTAGCTACTACAATGTTCCTCTTGATACATTTACTGTTGCAACAGCGGACAGTTCATTTATATGTAATTCCATCTGGTATGAGGATCTACCCATTTATTTTTCTACAGATAATTATCTATATGACTTTATAAACCAAGACATTTATGTATCTCCCTCAGGTAGTGACACTAATGATGGATTAAGTCCTGAATCACCATTAAAAAGTCTATCATTAGCTACGAAGCTCATAGTATCAAATGCTGAAGTACCTAATACCATCTACCTATTACCAGGAATATATTCAAAATCAGAAGGACAATATTTTCCTGCTATGATGAAATCGTATGTATCTGTTAGGAATTACGAAAATGATGTTGTTATCTTCGATGGCGAGGAGTCAACCTCTTCTATGATTAAATCATTCAGGAATAGTCAAAATTTCAACATCTCGGGTATACATTTTAAAAACACAATAGCCAGATATACCCAAAATAGCACTGGCTATACCAGCTATGATCCGACCATTCACTTGGCTGGCTTCGATGGGTTTGAATTGACAAATTGTTTTTTTACAAATTGTGTCCAAGGAATCTCAAATCGCTCTAGTGGGGGGGCAGATAATCATAATATGTCTGCTTTTTTCAAAGACATCAGGTTCGAGAATTGCTCAAATTCTGCTATCGATATTTTAAATTCGAATGGTTATATAGAAAATATAATAATCCAAAACCACAGATCAGAAATTTTGCCAGATGGAAGATTGATCTGGAGTTCAATAATCAGGATAGGAAACATTACCGATTCTTATATTTCACGGCAAAAATATGAGTTTTCAAACCTTTTGATCAATGATGTTGTTATCGAGAATGGAATTTATCAAGGAAATGGTTCTCCAAAGTTAATATTAATAAACGGACCTTTTGATGTTGTTATCAATAATGCTACTATTACAAATAATAGAAGCCATGTTACAGATAGATATCTAGTGATACTAGATATTTTGGGGTCCACTACTCATCCCGAAATAGATATTTTCAACAGTATTGTCTATAATAATGATAACTCTCCTTGGTCACTTAGCCTTGGGCCTAACACATACCTTAGATTTACGAATAGCTTGACAGACTATAATCCATCTCAATTTATTGGGAGCATAGATTATGAAAACTGTATCAGTGGACCCGACTTACAAGCTTTGATAAACAGTGGTCAAGGTTACTATATTTTTGAAGATAGCCTTAACAATAATTTCAGCTTACATCCCGAATCATTGTGTATAGACGCCGGGACAACAGATATAGAGGGATTTGATTTTCCCCTCTATGACCTAGCAGGCAATCCACGGGTAATGGGTAGCACTGTCGATATGGGAGCTTATGAGTTTATGCAGGCGACGGCAGACTTTGAAGCTACGCCAATGACCGGTGATGCACCTCTAACCGTTCAATTTACAGATTTGTCTTATGGCTAACCAACCTCATGGTCTTGGTTTTTTTATGGCACTGGTGCAGCTGATTCATTCGAGCAGAACCCGGTCCATACCTACACTGTGCCTGGTGTTTACACTGTGCGATTAGTGGTGAACAATGGAAATACTATGACCAAAGAGGGATATATAGTGGTCACAGGGGAGACTGGGGGTGTAGATGACCCTTTGCCAAATGTCACTTTCCTTGGCGATGCTTACCCCAACCCATTCAACCCTTCTACAACTATCAAGTATTCCTTGAAAACAGCTGGTGTCATAAGCCTTGATATCTATAATATAAGGGGACAAAAGGTAAAAACATTAGTAGATGAGTTCCAAAATGCAGGTTTTCACAATGTATCTTGGAATGGTTCAGACAGCTCCGGTAAACCTATCAGCAGTGGTGTGTATTTCTATCAACTGAGGACAGAGGACTATACCGCCGTTAAAAAGCTGATTTTGATGAAATAGTTAGAATAGTAACATAATAAAGGGATGGCACCCTTTTGTAACGCGAAAACAATGTATGTAGAGCGCAAAGCCCTCCGAATAGTACAATTTAAAAACTGATTCACCAATGTAAAAAAATATAAAAAATCAAGCTATTTATGGAATAAAGCTTGACAAAAAAAGTCTCTTATTTTTCTTGACAGTGTGAAGAATATTATAAACATTAATCTAAATGGAAGAGACATAGAAACTGCTTCGGGAAAGACTATTTTCGAGGTGGCTACAGATAATGGCATAAAAATCCCTACTTTGTGCCATTATCACAGCTTGCATCCCTATTCTGCTTGCAGGGTTTGTGTAGTCAAAATAAAAGGTAAAAGTGGTTTTATCCCCTCATGTTCCACAGAGATTTGTGAAGGTATGGACATCAGCACAGACACTGCAGAGGTGTTAACTGCTCGGAAGATAGCATTAGAATTGATAATGTCTGATCACTTTGCTGATTGTGAACCCCCTTGTAAAATAGCCTGTCCTGCCCAAATAGATGTGCAAGCCTATATAGCTGCCATTGCAAATGGTCAAATACAGCAGGCTGTCAAAATCATCAAAGATAACCTTCCTATGCCGCTATCTGTTGGAAGAGTTTGCCCTGCATTTTGCGAAAAAGAATGCAGGAGGTCTTTGATAGATGAACCGGTGGCTATATGCAGCTTAAAAAGGTATGCTGCTGATATAGACATAAATGGGTATTGGCAGATGGTTCCCTTAAAAGAGGTAGAAAAAAACAAGCAGGTAGCCATAGTGGGAGCTGGTCCTTCGGGGCTTTCTTGTGGATACTATTTGAGCTATTTAGGCTATGCTGTCGAAGTGTTTGAGGCGAATGAAAAAGCTGGCGGTTGGCTGCGATATGGTATACCAGAATTCCGTTTACCAAAAAGTATTTTGGACAAAGAAATAGAGCTAATGTGCCAAGGTGGTATGCAAATACACATAAACAAAAAGTTAGGACGGGACATAACTATGTCCGAACTTTCTCGAAAATACGCTGCAGTTTATCTTTCTATCGGAGCTTCTAAAGGGGTAGATATGCCCCTAAAAGGTTCAGACTTAAAGGGTGTGTATTTAGGGGTAGATTTTTTAAAATCAGTTGCCCAAACACCAGATTTCAAGATTGGTCAGAAAACTGCTGTTATAGGCGGAGGGAATACTGCCATAGATTGTGCCAGAACTGCTGTTCGTTTAGGTTCTGAGGTTACTGTGATTTACCGCAGAACAAGAAATGAGATGCCTGCAGAAAGTCATGAGATACGAGCAGCTGAGGAGGAAGGGGTTAGATTTATGCTCCGATCGAATCCTACTAAATATATAGGAACCAATAAGGTAGAGAAGATAGTAGTGGAAACTATAAAATTGGGAGAACCAGACGCCTCAGGGCGAAGTAAACCTATGCCAACAGGGTTATATGAAACATATAGTTTTGACACTGTCATAGCTGCCATCTCCCAAACGCCAGATATAGACTTTCTGAACAATGAATTGATAAAAATACCTTTAACTAAATGGTCGACTGCACAAGTCGATGAATACAGTATGTTCACAGGAATAGCGAATATCTTTGCGGGGGGCGACTTTAGAAGGGGACCAGCCACCGTCGTAGAGGCAATAGCCGACGGTAAAAGAGCTTCAGAGAGCATTGACAGGTTTCTATCCGGTTGCTTTACTTCTACTCTTACTCCTTTATTCGATTCAAAGATAGCAAAATCCAGCAGACAAATTTCGCCGGAAATCTACAAACTATATCCCCAAATACAACGCCAAAAATCTGCTATGATACCCCTGGAAAGCCAAAAAAGTAGTTTTCTAGAAGTTGATAAGGGTTTTACTGACATGGAAGCAACCAAAGAAGCAGAAAGGTGTATCGAATGTGGATGCTTTGTGAAAAATTATTGCAAATTACGTAAACACGCAACAGATTATGATATAAAAGTGACCAATCCCTTATTCGATGGAAAAATAACAAATCAAGGACAAACTCATCCTTTTATCCAGAGAAATCCAAACAAATGCATCAAATGTGGTTTGTGTGTAAGAGTCTGCACAGAACAGCTAGATATAAGCGCTCTTGGCTTCATAAATAGAGGGTATAACTCACTGATAGCACCACCTTTTGAAGGTGAGCTGTCCACAACTAACTGCGAGATATGTGGTAAATGTGTCACTCTTTGTCCTACTGGAGCCTTGTCACCGAAAAATATACACCTAAAACCAACCCCCTC
>WRIO01000122.1 GCA_009782695.1 Candidatus Cloacimonadota bacterium | reverse complement strand
ACATAATCGCGATATGCTGTGTAAGTGCTATTTAAGTCTAATACAGTGTTTATATCTAGATTAACTCTGCCAATAGATTTATGTAATGCCATTGTGATTGTTTTTAGCGGTTCTGCCTCTGATAATCCACTATTCGTATCATCCCCCTCAGGTGACACATAAATATCTGCATCTACTTCATCCACGAACCATGTCTCGATAGTGATATTTAACCAAACATCGGTCCTTCTATGAAAATTTGTATCTAAACATGCAATATCTAGATAATCATTATGTGAATAAGTAGCCATTGCTAAGGGGATATCAAACATCCTGCCAGAGTCTCCAATAAATATATCATTTGCGTGCATTGCTATATTGTAAAAAATGCTATTTTTAGCTTCATTCGAAAAGTAAATCTCTCCGGGATCTAACTCATAAAAATTGAAGGCTGTATAATAGATCCCACCACCTGTATTGTATGAAGAGTTTTTGAAGATAGTGTTACCTTTTAATGATACTTTTGAACCAGAGATAAAAATACCACCTCCATTATAACCAAAATTGTTCGTGATGATATTGTTATTAATCTCGATATACCCTTCTGTAAAATTATTATTTAGTCTTATGCCACCACCATGACCAAGGGGGCGATGAGTATCCCAATGTGCCTCTGGGACATCTATCCCTTGGCCATTCTGAATGGTAAAGCCTTCTATGGTTACTAATTGTGATTCGAGACATAGAATCACAGAATCCATTTTTTGCCCATCTATGATGGTTTGCTCTATGTATCCCCCATCCCCAGTGATCGAGTATAAGCTACCTAAGAATATATTTTTCTCTATTATTTTTATATTCTCATAATAAAGACCAGGGTAAACAATGATTGTGTCATTTGAGACAGAATTATATATTGCTTGTTGTATGGATTGATAATCAAAACTATTGTCTTGCCCTACAAATAATGTAGATGCTGACAGGACAGTGAATATTAAAAGTGTTGTTAATATTGTTATTGTTTTCATTTTTTCCTCTTTTTATGATGTCTGCAAGAGAGAGAAATATAAAGCATTTCTCTCTCTTATTGCAGACTGAACTTTTATTTTAACAAAACCATCTTTCCAAGAACATGGTTTGAATCGGTTGATATTTTATAAAGGTAAACTCCACTTGCTAGGGTTTTGCTATCTTCGCCATACCCCTCCCATGTCACAGAGTGTTTACCAGTAGGTAAATTGTCCTCGAATATAGTGGCTACTCTTTGGCCTCTTATGTTATATATGACAATAGATACATTGCCTTGGTTGGTTAAGGTAAAGATAATATTAGTAGTTGGGTTAAACGGGTTTGGGTAATTACTATGCTGACTGATTGAAGCTGGAATAACATTGACTTTTTTGTTTTCTAAGGTTGCAACCACATAATCTACTTGCCCTGCAATCAGCACTTTCTTAGTCTTTTCACCTGATTTAGATTCCACTACTTCGACTATTGGATCTATTTCTGTTACATTTCCATAAATATCTACACCTTTGAATATTAAAGGATAACCTTCATATCCTTCGGAATAAATCAAGATCTGAACAGGATACTCTTCGACTTTTGTTGCCCCAATACAATTTCCATTTGCAAAAACTCCAATTTCCTCATAAACTGTAACTGCATCATTTACACCGAAAATCTCAATAGCCTCGTACTCTAGTTTATCAATATATTCAAAAAATTCCGAGGGCATATTTAGAGTTCTAGTTGCAGATCTTGAATCGGTCCATTGAAAATTCGTAATTGTACTGGCATCGTTTTTTAATTCTATTATATAAGTTTTTCCAAACTCCATAGGTCTGTCTCTGTTATTTGGGGTTCCACTCGGAACATTTTCGTTTCGGTTATGATCTTGCCCATTTTCAGTATCAGCACTAAAAGTCCAGTTTTGAGAATAAACTCTCCGAATTTTATCGTAATGTTGACCGAGTGCACTTTTAATAGATTGATTGTTTGTAAAGTTATAAGTTACCCAATATTTATTCCCTGCTGTGAAGGTTTCTGTATATGGGAAAATTTCACTTAAAAAACCCGAATAAGAAAAATCTGTATAACCATCATCTAATTCAATCTTTGTTCCAAAGTTCGCATTTGCAGGTTCGCTAAAGTCTTCAGTCCAGACCCACCGGTCTCTTAGTGGATCATAGTAAGCAACTCCATTTTGCGATTCTATTTTTTTTACAATCAATGAGTTTTCTCCTGTCTCATAGTTACTCCTACCGAAAATGTTATTTAAGAATACTCTCATAGTCAGATTGGTATCAACCAATGGAAATCCTTGCCAAAACCATCGACTTCGTAAGTCAGTAAAGGTTTGTTCAATAGTAATTCTTTGGTCAGTTGGCTCAGAGACAAAATTATCAAAAGTAACGGCATCTCCATGATATGGGATATAAACAAGAGATCTTTGATTTATTTCTATTGCTGTTCTCATATCGAACATATTGTCGGCCTCTGTTGTATTAAGATTTCTTGATGAGACTACTGCGATTTTTTGCAACGGGTTATGCTTGTAAACTAGCTTGTAGCCATCTCCGTTTGAATTAGTTGCTCCATTTTTGTAAACATAAAGTGCATCTCCGTCTGTAAGTATAAAATTATGTCTATTTTGCATTGGAGACGAATTATATGGCAGACTGTTTAACCCTGAATGCAACCCTCGAAGTATATCCATATTTTTAGTTTTGATATGGATTAGAAGATAAGTATAGAACACCGCAGAGTCTAAATATCTAGTCACTGTGCCAGATTCTAAAATAGCCCCTTCTAGCAAGATAGTAGATAACTCCAAATCACTATCTAGCATACTTTGATTGTTGTTGATATATGTGTGCATTGAGTCAAGCTGCGTTGAACTTATTGTCCCATTATGGACAAAACTATAGTTCCTTCCGTTTAACCTATACACAAAGGGGTGGGGGTCTGCAACATCATCATTGCCTGATGAAGCTCTCCTTTTATGAGCAATCACTGTTCGCATTTGATAGTATTGGATGCTATGATCCATAATGTGCAAATTTGTAGTATATGGATTGTATATTGTTGGATCCCATGTTGCGTTTTGCATGTAATGTGCAAATCTTCTATCACTTTCCATAGAATCTGTTGAAGTGATAATGGTTCCTGCCAGGGTTGAGTATGAGGGCTCTCCAAAATTATAAGGAGAATTCATATAGAATGCCATGCCAAATCCATTTCTCTCTTGTGTGTATGTATCAGAATTATGATATCCAATATATTTAAAATAATTGAAAAGAGGCAATCCGCTATTTTGTCCTGTATTACCTGTGATGTTGTTTCCATACAACCCCATGACTGCGAATATCTCGCAGGCATTTATGGTGGTAGCAAATCCCATGATACACACCATTAGTAATAATACTATTATCTTTTTCATTTTTATTTCCTTATTTTGTTGATTTTTTATATTTTTTTATCTTGGCTCTTGCAAAAATTCTATAAACAATAGTATTATAGAAATCCTTGCTGAGCGAATGAAGATAAATACCTAAACGACTTGAGCGTTTGCTTTATCATACTATCTAGCACCTTGTTTGACAATAAAAGTGTTTTTTTTTATCAAGCAAAGAAACATTACCCCCGACACATGTAAGTAAAAATTTAAAACTATTAAGGCAGCTTATACTTTAGAATTTGTTAAACAGGAAAGGACATAACACCATAAAAGTATAAACTGGTTCATTATCTGCCCATTGGAACCCCCTCTTGTTCAACTCTTCGTAGTAAAACAATCAGTAAAAATGAGTTAATCATTGCTTTTATTTCCATCATTGTGATAAACACTTCCCCCTTATCGCCAAAAAACCAAACCCTACTTTTTTTGTCAAGAGTTTTTTTACATATATTACTGTAAGTATCATAACATTGATTTCCTACTCATCATTTCGGAGGTAACCAGCAGCAATTTCTCACAAACAAATCAGCTTTTGGAAAATTTTAATATTACCTCCGCCATATCTATATATATTATAAATAGTTAAGCCAATGACCAAGCAAGGGAGCTCGGAGTAGGTGCGAGCTTCTCCGAGTTCCCTTGCTTGCCCATTTTTCAAACATAATATAATATAAGGCGTTACGAAATAGGTAAAAAAATATTCTACCATAGTGGTAAAAATCACTTTAAAGTATTATTTTTCCGCAGGGAAGGCAGGAGGCTGCCATTCCTACGAAATTGATTGGAAATCGGAACGATGTTCGCTTAAAAATCAGTCCGCAGGACACCATAACATGTCATTTGTAACTAGAAACTTGTAACTCCCAACGAAGTTGGACATGGCATCGCTCCCTACGAAGATTGTGTAGCACATTCTTTTGCGAGCTTTCGTATGCGGGCGATATAGGCAGCTCTTTCGGTGACGCTGATGACACCTCTTGCGTCTAATAGATTAAAGCTATGTGAGCATTTTAGTAGATAGTCGTAGGCGGGATAAACCAGACTTTTAGCTATCAATTGGTTGCATTGCTGTTCGTTTTTTTGGAAACTGTCGAAAAGTTCTTTTGTATCAGCTGCTTGGAAGTTAAATTCGGAAAATTCTTTTTCTTTTTGGTAGAATATCTCGCCATAGAGAGTGTCATTGTTCCATTTGATATTGCGGAAATGGTCTGTATTTTGGATATACATAGCTATCCTTTCTAGTCCATAAGTCAGCTCGACGCTGATAGGTGACACTTCCACCCCGCCGACCTGTTGAAAATAGGTAAATTG
>WRIO01000121.1 GCA_009782695.1 Candidatus Cloacimonadota bacterium | reverse complement strand
TAAAAGCAGGTAATATGTCTGACAAATCATTCAAATAAAAATACCCGAGCAGTGTGGTCAGTGCAGCAAAAAGACAATTGTTAACGCGAATAAGCCGAAAAGTTTGCTTTATTTTTACTAGTGTCATTTGTCCTATGGTAATCTGTCTTTTATCATTTTTAAAAATTCTATCAAGATATGATTATGCTTCATATTCTTCACTATCTTATAGGAGTCATCTAGCAGTTTATCAGCCATTTTTCTAGCTTTATCGAGACCCATGATAGTGGGGTAAGTGGTTTTGTGATTTCTAATATCTTCATAAGGCTCTTTCCCTAACGTCTCGAAATCACCCACGTCGTCCAAAATATCATCTATAATCTGATATGCTAAACCTAAATTCATGGCATAAGTAGCTAGCATGTGAGTGGTGGAAGGGTCTGTTTTCGCGCATGCACAAGCCATACGCACCGAAGCTTCCAGCAGTGTGCCTGTCTTTTTGGCATGGATATATTGCAACACATTTAGCTGTAATACATTCTTGTGAGCCGAAAGTAAATCTACTGTTTGCCCGCCTATCATACCTCTGGTGGAAACAGCGTGACATAGCAATTGCACCAAATTTACTGCCACTTCTTTGTCATCGTAAAATGAGAGAAGTTCAAAGGCTTTTGTTAGCAGGGCGTCTCCTGCCAATATAGCTGTGGCGGGGTCATATTTCTTGTGGCAGCTCGGCTGTCCTCGACGTTCATTTGAATTGTCCAAGGCTGGCAAATCGTCATGGATTAGCGAGGCAGTGTGTATCGACTCGATAGCCACTGCCACAGGTAATAGTGGCTTTAAATTCTCTATCTCGTCGTTTTTTTTCAGCATCTCGAAAGTAGCAAAGAATAGCACAGGGCGTATCTTTTTACCTCCACTGAACATAGAGTATTTTATAGCTTGAAAGAGCCGAGATGGATGCTCTTGCTCATATCTGAAATATTCTTTGATAGCTGTATCTAAAAGCTTTATTCTAGTATCAAAATACGAAGTCAACATCTAGCTTCTCCTATTCTTTTTTATATTCATATCTGCTCGCTCCGCTGTTTATTCTAAAGGCAGGCAAACCTGCTTTCCTGTTTTGGCTGATTTATACATAGCTAAAATAATCTCCAGCGAATGCCGACCTTCTTTTCCTTCCATTCGAGGCACAGCACGACCCTGCAAGACGCCTGTCACATTGACATAAAACCCTGTGTGTCCATAGCCATACACATTCGGAGGGACAGTGCTCATCCTATCGATATTTCGGTCGTCATCATCATAGTCTTTAAACTCCCAATGCTCTATCTTATTCACAGCCACACCGCCGATTTTGGCTGTGCCACTTTCACCCATCACAGTGATAGACCCTTCTAAATTTCTGGGGAAAATATTCATGGTAGCCTCTATATTGCCCAGGCAACCATTCCGAAATTTTAGTAAACCAACCCCTATATCCTCTGCTTCTATGGTATGATTTAGGGTGGCAGTCATAGCCATCACTGACTCGACCGGTCCCATCAACCAATATAACAAATCAAAATAATGAGAAGCTTGATTTAGAAAGGCTCCGCCGTCAAACTTCCAAGTGCCACGCCACTTCGACATATCATAATACGACTGCGGACGAGACCAGCGAATAGTAGCGTTGATGCTAAAAAGCTTGCCAAATCGATTCTTTTCGATAGCATTTTTTAGCATTTGCACAGGTTGGTTTAGTCTATTTTGCTTTACCACGAAGAGTTCCACACCGTTTAGCATACACGCATCTATTAGGGCATCTGCTTGTTTTAGAGTGATACTCATAGGCTTTTCGGTGATCACATGGATTTTCCGCTTGGCAGCATACACGCCCATCTCCGAATGTAGCCCACTGGGAGTGCAAATGATCACTGCATCAGGCTTTAGCTCCTCTAGCATATCTTTGTGATCTAGGTATGTTTTCGATATTTTATACCTCTCACTAGCCCCTTGCAGTTTATCTTTATCTATATCACATATACCTATTATTTCCGCTTTTTCGATCAGCTTGATGGCTTCAAAATGACGCTCTGCTATTCGTCCACAACCTATCAAACAAAACTTTAGCTTATCCATTATTTATCCTTTTTTTTTTAAAACAAGTATATAGTGGCAAAAAAATAAAATATTTTCTGTGCCAACTTTTATTTTGTATCCCTTTTTTTAAAATTGCATTTTTTGTCAAGTTTTTTTTTGGATTTCGTTTATTTTTTTTTGATAACTAGTCTTTTAAAAAAATATATCTTGAGAAAATATCGCTGGTTGCATACGAAAACAACTTCTACCAAAAAATACAAAAATCGGAGTTGTATCGTCATATTTTATAATATAATAAAGGCAGGAGCAAGCAAATGCCATCGGAGTAGCTCGCACCTAGTCCGATGAAACTTGCTTTCCGCTTGCCATATCCTATTGTCTGATAGGCAGTTACAAAAATAATTTGTGGGAAAAATGCCAGAAGTTGTAAAATACTTTTTAAACTATTTCGTAGGGAACGATGCCTAGCGTAGCGAACATCGTTCCGTCATATTTACATCCGTGTGAAGCACACCGATTTCGTAGGGAAGGCAGCCCTCCGCCTTCCGTTTTACATCTGTCCGTAGGACACCTTACCAGCTCCGTAGGAGCAGTATGTTGGTAGAAATGAGAACCGCACTACCAAAATCCCTAGCCAAACAAAACAGCGGAGCTGTTTTGTTTGGCTAGGGGAAAATCATAATGGGAAATGTCATTTCTACCAACATCTCGTCCCTAACTGGACAAAAATAATGTGTCCTTCGGACGATTGTTATGGAGAGCCGGAGGCTCTCCGCTACAATACTATAAAAAAGAGCCAAGGCTCACCCTTGGCTCTCTAAATCATGTGAAATTTATCTTTATTATTACTTCAATAAAACCATTTTATTGGTTTTAGTAAATCTGTCTGTGTTCAAGCGATAAAAGTATATCCCACTACTGACACTTTGACCTGCGTCATCTGTGCCATTCCAAGTGATTTTATGCTCTCCCGCTGGTCTTTTGTCGTTTATCAGGGTGGTTACTTTTTGACCTTTTATATTGTAAATGCTGAGGTTGACATCGGTGGTAAAAGGCAAGCCAAAGCTGATGGTTGTCTCTGGGTTAAAAGGATTGGGGTAGTTACTGTTTAACGAAAACTCTGTTATTTCGGGAATGATTACCACTTCATCATCAGCTTGACCTAACTTCAATATTTGGTTGTGTATATCCTTTTGAAATGCCTGCAATTCGGCAAATGTCTGTGGATATTCATACAATTCTGGGGGCATATATCTACTACCTGACATAACTAATTGATAGTAAGCATAGCCTAGGTTCAATTCTGCTAAAAGCTTCGTCAGGTCATTTGGTGGGTCGGATAATATGTCTTGATATAGAGAAATAGCAGAACTATAGTTTCTATTATAAATGTCCAGTAAAGCTGTGGCTTCTTTCAGACTTGTAGATAAATACTCACTCTCTATTTCCCCTAAAAAGTCATATAGATACGCGCTATTAGAGTATAACATTTTGTGGATAAAGGGTAGCATTTTTAAAGCCTTTTTAGCTTGATATTCGGTAGGATAAAGCCCAATGACTTCCCTCAAGCCAACATACGCAGGAGCATAATCTCCATCTAACATATACTCTATACTTTCATTGTATAGAATCTGAGCAGCTGACCATAAAGACCTCTCAAAACTAAAGCTATCTAAACCAGGTTCAAACCGAGTTGTTATGAGAGTGTCTATTTCTATGTTATGTGCATAAATAAAGTCTTCATAAGGTGGTAATATGTGTAACAGCAATTGGTCAAGGTCTCCTGGAGTATAGGCATCCTTTTTCACCTCTGGTCTAGATAAGTTCCTAGGATCTTGGGCAAACTCTGGAAACCCAGCTTGGGTGCTAACTATCTGTGAGAACCCATTGTCCATAATTATTGTTTCACCTTCTATAGTGATAGGATTCCCGCTCAGGTTATACACGCCCCACTGACTATTTTCTGCTATCATAGAGTCGGTCACTTTTACATATCCATGATCGACCTGTAAGCCATTGCCTTCATTCCCAGATATTACAGTATTTTTAATAGTGGTTTCCAGAGCGTCTGCATAAGCTATTTTTACTCCAAAATCCCCGAAATTACCGGTTATTTCAGTGTCTTGTATCTGTAAGATGCTGTTTTCTGCAGTGATGCCATTATAGTTCTCCTCGATGATAGAGTTTTCTATCGAAAGGCTAGACCTGCCATCAGCATAGATAAAGCCGTTTTCTATGAACCACAAATACTCGATAGAAACAATTGAGTTGTGGATATAGATCGCCCTTATTCCTGTAACTTCACCTCGAATGATACTTGGAGCTCGACAGTCATAGAAATATATACCATCCCAACAAGTAGTCCCTCTATATATTATTTCTACAGTGTCAAAAAGTAACTGGCTGTTGAAAGCAGATATTCTATCACCCAAGACAAGTGAGGTAGCATCAGCTGACATAACCTCAAGTGGGTATCTCATATCCAAATCTCTATTCGGAGGTTGCTCATTGATGTAATAGCCTAAAGTATGACCTATTATGATAGCTCTATTTCGGGTTTCCCATACAGAGTTGCTATTCAAGACAACCTGACTGTTGCCATTGAGACTAAGTGTTGCACTGTCTTGTTCTAGCCGAGAGAAGTTATTTAAATTTAACAGTGAATGGTCATTTAACATAAGAGAGCTTCCTATGTCACTAATGTAAAACCGAGAAGAATCCATTTCAACTTTTGAGT
>WRIO01000120.1 GCA_009782695.1 Candidatus Cloacimonadota bacterium | reverse complement strand
ACCCACATTACCGCCTTTGACTTTCGCTCCTATAGAAAAAGAACGATACCCTCTTTATTTTTTAGCTCTTGAAGCAAGTATGGCAGGTGGTCTCATGCCCACTGTACTAAATGCTGCTAACGAAAAGGCTATTGCAATGTTTCTGAGATCAGAAATTTCTTTTAAAGATATATTAAAAACTGTGGAAGAAGTATTGGATAGCTATGAAAATATTTTGAATCCCAGTCTCGAGACTATTTTAGAGACTAACCAAAGTATTTTGCAGGGAATAGATATATTGCAATAAACTATTACTCTATATTTTTCATTGCGTAGACACTTTTTATTATCCTATTTACAAATATACTTAATGTGCTTCGCATAAGCATTTGAGCTTACTTAGTAACATCTTTTAAATTAAAGAATTAGAACTTAGTTTCTATTCCAAAATGAATTATTCCCTTTGAAGGCTTCATCCATTTACCTTCTGCATAATGAAATCCGTAATCAAGGTGTAGCAATCCTATTTTGGTGTCAAGACGTAAGCCAAAGCCTAAACCATATAGGTCGTCAAATTTATTACTATAATCAAGATGATTGTCCACTACATAACCATAATCAAAAAAAACAAAGGTGCGAGAATTTCGTGTCAGTAAATACCGCAATTCAGTGTTAGTAACGAATGTTGTATCACCTCTATACGCTTCTTCATAAAATCCTCTCAAAGAAAAAGTCCCTCCTATTGGTATCAAATCATACATAGTCAGCGATTTGTTTTCAATTTGTTTACAAGAAATAGAATTAGCTAAAACCAAAGACCTCGACACAGAAAAGTAGTTAGCAACATTAGCTTCCACTAGAAACCTTTTTAAACTCTTTGTCTCTGTCTTTACAAATATAAGTGATTGCCGTAGATTAGCCTCCCACCCAGTGCTTGGATTAGATAAATTATCGGTATAATCCCCGTACCAAAATATTCCAACCTGTTTCTCTGTTTGTTTATCGAACTGTTTTATTTCTCTATCACCAGGGAAAAGCTTATTATATCCAAAAATCATCCCCAATTTTTGATATAGGTAATGATAATAAATATCTGTATCGATTTTTGTTTTTACATAAGTGGAATCCTTTTCTTCACGATATAGTGATATGTCTCCACCTAAAGCAACTTCAAGTGGTCCTGACTCGTGATAGCCCACTTGGTATGATCTGTAGCATTCTGGCAACTGTTTCCAGGAAAATTTTAAGCTCCTGTCTGTGCCGAAAAGATTCATGAAGTCCACATCAAGGTAACCAGAAAAGTTTTCTTGTTTTTTGGGGGAGTTCGAATACCCCAAAATTCCTGAAAAATACGTAGATCTTGTTTCTACAATATTTATTAGGATTGTATTTTCGTCTACTGGAATTATAGTTGCAAGCGCTATGTACTGTTTGGCATTTAGCTTTTTTTCTGCAAGTAGCAAAGCAACAATTGTAAAATCTTGATTTCTACGGATTCCACTTTCCTTCAAAATTGTCTTTTCTTTTATTTCCTTATTTCCTGATATTATAAAGTTTTCAGCCCGAATAATAGGACCTTCTTCAATATTTATTGTAGCTTGGGAGACACCATTCTGTAAAGATACTTCCGAAAGATAAATTTTTACAAATAGCATACCCCGAGACAAGTATAGGTCAGTAAGATCATACAGTATTTTTTCAAGATCAACGAAAGTGATAGCTTTTTCCAGATTATGATTTAGGTGTTCATATAACTTTCGCTCACTAAAATAAAAATTACCTTTAATGATAATTCCCTCTATGCATTCTGTGTCAGCCACTAAAGATCCAAAATAACAAAGAAGAAACAACAATAAAAAAAGAGGTTTGATTTTACGCATAAGCGAGTAAAAGAAAATTTTTGTAAAACCCAGTGGCATAGCAATAGTACCTGAGTCATACAAGCAATAATACTCAAACATTCTGATTATTTCGGTAGAATGATTTTGTTTAATTTATAAATTTTTTCTCGTATTAAGTTTAGTGTTTCTGTAGTGTATAAGTCTCCCAAATGGTCGGGATACTCTGTCTGCATTTCAAAAGCTATATCAATACTTTCGAGTGCTAATTTATACTTCTTTTGAGCTAAATACACCTCTGCTAATAAAGCATAAGCTTCGAGACTTTGGTTACGCCCTTCAAATGATTTCTTGAGAGCTACTTCGGCTTTTGTATATTCTTTAGACTTATAAAAAGCCTCAGCCTTTTTACGCCAGGGTCTAGACCAATCTGGTGCAGCTATATTCACTGTATCATAGATTTCGATTGCCTTGGAAATTTCCCCATAACTTAAAAGTAAATTTGCAAGCTGAAATTTTATACCTACTCTCAGACTGTCCACTCTGCTTAATAAATAATCTAAATGCCTATCTGTCTCCATTTTATGAATATTCATCAGGTTTAGAATAGCTCTATCAGGTATAGAGTCTTTATCAGCTAAGATAGAGTAATAACTAAAAGCTTTTATAAAATTTTCAAAGCATGGTTCCTTGTAATAATCTAGAAAGACATCTCTTTGATTGCTTTGAGCAAAAACAACAACGCAAATAGTCAGTATAATGCATGCTAGTATTACTTTTTTCATATATCACCTAGTATAAAAGTAGGTGGAGAAGCATAATTATTTTTTAATATCATACTCGAGCCTCATTTGTATTGGGTGTTGCTGCACATCTTCATATAAATTTATAAAGTCTTCCGAAGGTTGTGAGAGATATTCTGGTAGGTTCTTTGTAAGCAACAATTTCATCATGGGAAAGTTTAAGTTTTCTTCTATAAAAACATTAAAAAAAGTTTTTCTTTCTGGAAAATAAGAAATAGAGTAATTTGATATGGAAGCTATCGAGGCAGCTTTATTTATAGCGTCTGTGAGGGAACCTATTTCATCTATCAGTTTATACTGTTTTGCTCTTTGGGCTGACCAAACTTGGCCTTGGGCAATGCTTTCTACATCTGCATAATCAATCTTACGAGCGTCTGAAACCCTAGTTTTGAACTCGTGATAAACATCGTTTACCATAGCCTGGAAAGCTTGTTCTGTATCTTCATTGTACATATCCCAAAAGCTAAAGGTGGACAAGTATTTACCATGTCCTACTAGCTCAGACTTTATACCAATTTTTTGTGCTGTCTTACTCAAATCTGGTATCATCGAAAACACTCCGATAGATCCGGTGATAGTGTAAGGGTCTGCAAAAATGAAATTTGCTGGAGTTGCTATGTAATACCCACCAGAAGCGGCCACCCCACCCATAGATACCACCACAGGTTTCTTCTCTCTCACTTGTGCTATTTTATTATATATAATTTCTGATTCTAAGGCGCTGCCTCCACCACTATTTATTCTGATAACTATAGCTTTTATGTTGCTATCTCGTTCTAACTTCTCTAGAGTTTTAATCACTTGTTTAGAATTGATGTTGTTTTCACCGAATTGTGGTTTAGTGGGAGTAATACTACCTAAAGCATATAGAACTGCAACCCTGTTATACTGTTGTTTGGGTGGGATTGGTTCGTATTTATCGTATTTTAAGAGTTTACTTTCAGAAGTATTTATCATTTTTAAGAATTGATCAAAGAAAATTAAATCATCTACAATTTTTATCTCTTTCCCTTTTTCTTGATTGATGATGAGTCGATTGCTTCGTTCTATTACATTCTTCAGCTGCGCATTGGTGGCACCATAATTAGACGATAAATCATTGAGCAATCTATTGTATATATCATCATAAATAAGAGTTATATTTTTTCTGAACTCGGGTGACATAGAATTTCTAGTAAAAGGCTCACCGGCAGCTTTGTAATCGCCGGCTTTTATCACATGTATCTCTATGCCTATTTTATCGAGCATATCTTTATAAAAATCGATAGTCCCACCTACTCCGTGTAATATGAAGCCTGCAGAAGCAGAAGGATTCATATATACTGCATCAGCTATACTCAAAAGATAAATATCCTTTTGGGTAGCCATAGTGATGTAGCCATACACTTTTTTACCTGAAGTTTTAAAATCTTTGAAAGCATCAATCATCTCGTTTAGCAATGCATAATCAGCTTGTATGCCTTGAGGTTCTAGAATTATAGCTTTTATACGAGAGTCTTCTTTGGCAGAAGTGATTTTCAAAATAATATCGTGAGCTGTATCTGGAAAAAAAGAAAAATTTCTGTCAGTAATAACAGAATAATCTTCGAATAATCCTGATAAATTCATATGAAGTACAGAGTCTTCTGATACTCTAGGTTCTATTTTAGTTTTGGATAATTTAGCTATTTGTGTTACCCCTAAAATGATCAATAATATTAATATAATGATTGAGGAAAAGCAACCCAATAGATACCATTTTGTTCTCATCATTTCTCCTTTTTAGAAATCCTTAGTTCTTTTATTTTTCTTGATAAATTCGGTTGTTTCAAGTCTAATGATACAGCTGTTTTAGAGATGTTAAAGTCATTTAAATAGAGTTGCGTTGAGAGATATTTTTTCTCAAACTCTTCTTTTTTCAGGTTATATGGTTTTGTTTCAATCCAAAAAACATCGACATCTTCATTCTCTTTATCGAAAGTGAGACTGCTTTGTAGAATTGAGATATCACTTTCTTCTATTGTTTGTTTGTTAGTAATGTAGTAGATTAGTTTTATCATATTACTTAGCTCTGCTACATTGCCTGGGAAATCCATCCGACTGATAGCTTTTGTAGCCCCATCCGAAAAAGTTTTGGGCTTTATTTTTAATTTTCTAGCGCAAAGCGTATTAAAATACTCTAGTAATAAAGGAATGTCTGTAGCTCTAT
>WRIO01000119.1 GCA_009782695.1 Candidatus Cloacimonadota bacterium | reverse complement strand
TCACACCACCCAATCCTGTGTCGGATGTGAAGTGTGTTATGAATTTAGAAACTTTGTATATAGAATGGAAAGCTCCTGTGGATCCATGTCCCTTGCTATACGAAATTTCTTTTCCTACTGACAACGATCATACCATAGTGACTGAAGTCACAAAAGCATCCAAAAAAAATCACCAAAATGGATTTTTTACTATCACTGCAATAGATGAAGTAGGTAACAGATCAAATCCTATTTCACAAGATTTCATTTTTACGGCGGTTTTATCGGATAAACTATATACTGCTCCAAACCCTGTGCAAAGCAAAGACAAAACCTTTAAAATATTTTTTTTCATAAATAATTTTAATAAAACTGTAGAATTGTCGATATACAATATAGCTGGACAGCTTGTCTGGGAAAAAAAATATAGTGATTTGGAAAAAGGCGAACATGAGGCTACGGTGAATGCTTTTGTGAGTGGCGTATATATTGCAAAGTTAAAAACCGACAAAATAGTAAAGTCCCATAAGTTTGCTATAATTCAATAAGGGAAAAAAAATGAAAAGTGCTTTGAAGGGTGAACGGATAAACATTTGTGTGCTGGGAAGGATGAATGTCGGTAAATCGACAATCATCAACAAACTGTTTGAACAAGGAGTTTCAATAGTTTCTGACCAACCCGGCACCACTACTGACCCAGTGCAAAAAAGGTATGAAATGATACCTATCGGACCTGTAACTATTTACGATACTGCTGGATATGATGATGAGACAAAGCTAGGAAAAGAAAGAATAAAATCAACATTGAAGGTGATTTCAAAGTCTGATTTGGCAATCATCGTTTTAGACCAAAAGGGACTTCTAGATGTAGATCTATCATATATAAAAAAGCTCGAAAAACTGAAAATAGGCTATATAATAGTATGTAATAAACTGGATCTAGGTAAAGCTAACAAAAAGACGACGGAATTTATCTGTCAAAAACAAAACTTGATATGCTTTTCCAATAAAGAAAAAAATGGAAACATACTAAAAAGTGAGATCATAGAGCATTTTAAAAACCAAAAGATAGATAATAATTTCATCGTGAAAGATTTGATAAAGTCAAATGATGTAGTTGTGCTAGTCATGCCACAAGACTCAGCAGCTCCAAAAGGTAGAATCATACTGCCTCAAATGCAAGTGATCAGAGAAATATTAGATCAAAAAGCTATCGGTGTCTGTTGCACTGACACTGAGCTAAAAAAGACACTATCGAAGCTATCTAATCCACCCAAACTGGTGATCACAGATTCTCAGGCTTTAGATAGAGTGATGAAAATAGTGCCTATGGAAGTCAATCTAACCACCTTTTCAACTTTATTTGCTAGATACAAAGGTGACATAAAGGCATTATTAGACGGTATCAAAGCCTTTCGAAAGATAAAAAAAACTGACAAAATATTGATAGTGGAAGCTTGCAGCCATCATAACACCGATCAAGATATCGGTTCTGTCTTGATTCCAAGGATGTTAAAAAAATACCTAGGATATGAGCCTTTAATCGCAACAACGAGCGGAGATGGTTTTCCTAATGATATAGATAAATATAAATTAGTCATTCATTGCGGAGGGTGCATGATAACTCGAACTGAGATGACTCGGCGTATAAAAGAATATCAAAATCGAAGTATGTATGTGACAAATTATGGTTTGATAATAAGTGAAATGAATGGTCAACTGGATAGGATGTTGAGAGTGCTCAAAGGAAAATTATCATGAAAAAATACGCTTTAATTATTTTAGTATATGTCTTTTTGATAAACTGCTATTCGATAAATATAGAATACAAAAGCACAAATGAAAAGGATGTATTATTCCCCACAGTTTTGAATGGGTTAGATTATTTTAGTTTGAATGAGATAAAAAATAAATTGCAGACGACAAATCACTATATAGATTTTCCAAATGGTAAAGTAACATTTACTCTAAATAATGAGTCTATAATAGTTTACACAAATACTCACCTGATTTCTCTACGAGGACAAACGGCAAATCTGTCATACCCCATTGTGAGTAAAAATAACGATTTTTATCTGCCAGAGACCTTCTTCTCCAAAGTGTTGACTTCGCACTTCCCAGAAAAATATGTTTGGGAGGCAGACACAAAGACCTTTAGCACAGAAAAGCAGAAGGACAAAAGGGTAAAGACCATAGTGATAGACCCCGGACACGGTGGTAAAGATCCAGGGGCTGTAGGGAAAAAAGCTTATGAAAAAAATGTAGTGTTAGAAGTGGCTAAGAAATTAAAGACACAGCTTGAAAAAGAGTTCGATGATATAAAGGTAATATTGACCCGTAATAATGATGTGTTTGTTCCCTTACATGATAGGACAACCATAGCGAATTCTAATAAGGCAGATCTTTTTATATCGTTGCATTGTAATGCTATAAAACATAAAAATGTAAAAGGAATAGAGGTTTACTATCTTGCCCCAGCTCGAACTGTGGAAGCCCGTGATGTAGCAGCTTTTGAAAACTCAGTGGTAGAGGCTTATGAAGGGGGATTGGAAGCTTTAAATGCATATAATGACTTGCAGTATATACTAGCTGATCTGTTGCAAAGTGAACAGCTAGAGGAAAGTAGTGACCTCTCCATAAGATTGCAAACTGAACTCGTGAACAAAACTAGAGCTTATGACAGAGGAGTAAAACAGGCTGATTTCCTTGTGTTACGCGGTGCAAGTATGCCTGCTGTCTTGCTGGAGCTTGGTTTTATGTCAAACGAAGAAGAAGAGAAAAAATTGACAGACCCTAAACACCAAGCTGACCAAGTTGCAGCTATAGTGAATGGTATAAAGAGCTTTAAGCTAAAATATGACTACCTGTGGTGACTGCATGAATAAATCAATTGATTTTCAGCAAATCATCATGGAATATAGGAATAGTGTAGGCTTATACTAAAAATAAACAACGAAATTGAGTATTGTATCCGGATAATAATGTTCCTAAATTCTGTATCACTTATGAAGATTTTTATAGCCTATATGAAACTAAGCGAAAGTATATTTTACAGAGTAAAACTTTTTAACTCTTAATTATATGATATGAAAGATACTTTTGGCTTGGAACCATGTCCAAGAGACTCCTGTATCCTGTTTATAATCCAGTTCGGGGTGCTAATCCATTCTATGTAGCATACTAATTTATAAACAGTTGCGACATGATAATCTATAAGTATATCAAATTTATAGGGTAAACAATTTATATCATTTTAATATTTATAAAATGAAATATTGATACATCATTTTTGGCAAATTAGGGAGCAGTTTTTAATACATAAGTTTTTGTATATCTTTTTTACAAAATAGCAATCCCGACAAAGTAAAGAACCTTACAAGAGTATTTTATAAGGTTATTCAAAATGTCATTTGTTTTTAAATGTTAAAATCATCACAAGCGTTCCAGTTAATAAATCACTTGACAAAAAAGTGGTTAAATAAAATCAGTCACTCTTTTAAATAAGCAGGAAATTAAAGGATAATGAATAAAAAGAATATAGTAGAAAAGATAGAGAACTACGGGCTTTTGCACAGTTTTTTTAAGAAAAATGTTCGTATATTAGTTGGGTTATCTGGCGGACCAGATTCTATATGTTTATCTTTACTTCTCAAAGAGCTGCAAGAAAAGTACTCTATATTTTTAATGGCTGCTCATGTCAATTATCATTTAAGAGGCGATGATTCAAATGCCGACGAAGATTTTGTGAAAGTTTTTTGCTACAAGAACAGCATTCCATTGTATATATTATCTACCGAAATTTTAAAAGAAGAGAACCTCCAGCAAAAAGCTCGTGATATTCGATTCGAATATTTCTATAAACTAAAAAAACATTATAAAATAGATTATATAGCTTTAGGTCATCAAATGGACGACCAGATCGAGACAGTATTATTAAAGTTCTTACGAGGAGCAGGGTTTCGTGGGTTAGGGGGAATAGCCCCAGAAAGAGCTAGCATAATTCACCCGCTATTGACCCTAAAAAAAACAGAAATCCACGAATATTTATCATTGAAAAATCAAAGTTTTCGAGTAGATAGCACGAACGAAACAAGTCTATACACTAGAAACAAAATACGAAATGAGTTGTTGCCTCTGCTCTGCGATCAATACAACCCAAACCTACCAGAAAAACTATTCGAATATGGTAATTTTTTTTATTTAACGGATTGTTATTTCCGTGACACATCAAAAAAATACTTTAAAAAGGCATTAATAGATAAGAATGACAGTGAGGTAATTTTCGATGTTCGGGAGCTTCGCCAGTGTTTTCCTATCATTTCATATTATATTTACAAAGAAGCCTGGCAGCAGCTAACCAGTGAAGAAACTGATTTTTATCATATTCATTTTCAAGAGATCATGAACTTGGTGGAGACAGAAAACGGCTATAAAGAGATTTCCTTGCCTGAAAAAATGTTGGTAATAAAGGATTATGAACTGTTGGTATTTCGCAACTTAAACAAATATCTCACTCCTGAAAGGGAAGATAGTAAAGAAATATCAATAGGTAGAAACATTTTCTCTTTTAATGATAGCCGTTTCACTATGCAAAAATTACGAAGATCGCCAGAGACTGGGTTTGGAAATGGCCGTGATACAGCGGTCTTCGATCTGGATAAGATTATATTCCCCATAAAGCTACGATATAGGCAAAATGGCGATAAATTCATACCATTTGGGATGGAAAGCTTCAAGAAAGTTAAAGATTATTTGATAGACGAGAAGGTAAGTATGTTAGCCCGCGATAATATAGTGCTTTTTACAGATGCAGAGAAGATTTTTTGGGTGAGTAATTATCGCATAGATCAACGGGTTGCTGTTTCAGAGGAAACCAAAAATTTTTTACAGGTTA
>WRIO01000118.1 GCA_009782695.1 Candidatus Cloacimonadota bacterium | reverse complement strand
TATTTTGCCACGAAATCTCACCCAAATTTCTGTGTCTTCGAGCCGTGTCATGTCTTCACGATAGCCGCCATACTTCATATATACTTCCTTCTTTATCAAAAGTGATGTTTGTGGCACTTTGGGCAGGAAAACTAACCTCTCTATCAGCAGCTCATTTTTGCCATAATAGTCAGGGTAAATCCACTCATCATCGCTAAAACCAAAATGCTTTTTGTTGCCATAAAAGGCGTCAACATCAGGATATCGCACCACAAAATCTGCATATCTACTCAGTATATTGGGGTATAATATATCATCATCGTCGAGCCAGAATAAATAAGGACTTCTTGCTAATTTTATCAGGTTGTTCCTTGTTTTTGGCACTCCTTGATTTGCTTGGCTAGCATAGCATATTTTGTTTGCTTTTTCCGCTGGAATAGTAGCCATATAGTCTAGTAAAACCTGCTCTGTATTGTCTGTGCCACCATCGTTTAGGATCACTACCTCATAATTTGTGTAGTCCTGCTCTATCACGCTTTGCAGCGTCTCAAGTATTAGCCCCGCTCTGTTGTAAGTGGGTATCAGTATCGAAAAGAAAGGTTTTTTATCGCAACTCTCGTTGACAATCTCCACCGTTCCAGAGCTTTTCTCAAATTGTGATTTTCCTGGGAACAAGCCCTGTAAAAACGCCTTTGCTTTTTCTCTGTGCATATCAGTGGTCAGTGGTGTGTCATTCATACAAAACATAGTCGGGTCAATGCTTTTAAACTGGGAATACAGGCTATCAAAATGCAATGGGAATGTGAACGATTCTGTCTCAGAGACATATTTCAGCTCGCATTTTTTTTCTGCTATAGCCACCAGATCAAATAGTGATCTGTTTATATCTTCTGGCACTCGCATGTGACTTTTGGCAGTATTTTGAAAATCTATAGGGAAAAGCTTTTCCACACAGTTTTTCATATTACTTTTAGTGTAGACGTCTATATTATGATGAGGTTGGTCACGGAAAAGCAGTCCAAATTTTTGGTAAACTAATTTGGCTGCATTTGCTCTTTTATGAGTCCAAACATCGCGAGAACCAGCTCCTCCACTCTCCCAAAACCAGACATTTTCAGGGCGCTTTTTCATGCGGATCACTGGTAAACCTTCTGCTGTGAAGAAGTCATTAGGATGCATTGGTTTGTTTAATAACATATCATCATTTGCGTATAAAAACTGCTCTGAAAGTCCCGGAATCTTATATAGGAAAGGCTCGATAGCCACAGAATTAAAGCAGGGCAAACAGTCCTCATTCAATAAATCTTTATGGTCTATGATCTTTATCTTTGAGTTTGAAGTGTCTAGCCATTTTGGTGTTTGACCGTCTGTAACTATATAAATCTGATTTATCCATGGGGCATATTTTTCCACAGAGCGCAGGCTATATTTTAGCTCATCATTGCAAGCAAATCTAGCTTTACTATTTGCATCATCGGGCAATATCAAAGGGTTTTTATGGTTCGTCTCCACACCATTTGAGCGTATGAAATCATCTTTTTTCGCCTGCCAAACAGGGTCTCCACCATCCACCCAGAGATACACTAAGTCGATAGTAGTCTCCCGCGTAAGTTCCTCAGTTTTTACTGTGATTTCTGTATCTTTTTCCCGGTAAATGAGCTCCTCTTCGCTCACAGCTAGCATGTCAGAATTGTTTTGCAATAGATACAAGATAGCTCTATGTTCCCTGATTACCTTTTCATCTGAAAAAGCTTTTTCTAAAGCAGTCAATAATTCTCTGATGTTATTTACCTTTTGTACACCTAATATGTCAAATGCCTTGTTGTAATATTCTATAGATTTTTTCTCATCATATCGCAGGGCATATATCTTTGCAATCTCTGTATAGGCGACACTTCGGGAACTATTTACCATACTCCAATCTAAATAAAGAAACAAAGTTTGCAGAGGAAACCTATCTATGAGCCGCGACAAGATGATAGACTCATATCCCTTTGGCTTGTGGGATAGATTATGGTGGCAACTAACATTCGCAGAGTGAACCCTGTAATAAACAGCATAGTTTTCTATGTGTTTGAAGTGCACTTTTTCGATAACCCTAGTCCACAGTTCATAGTCTTCACATTGCAAAAAGGTAGTATCATAACAGCCATATTTTTCATACAGTTCTCTTTTTACACATGAACCAGAATTTGGCAAGCGATTGCAGGAAACTAAACGAGCAAGCAGGTCACTGTTTACATGATAATTGTCCATATAAATACCATTGTTCGACCTTAAATGTGAGTTTTCTCCCACATTGTATTGATTTCCATAAAACACACTGACATCTGAGTATCTGGCTATAAAATCTGCAAAAGTTTTTAAGACATCTGAGAAAAGCATATCGTCACTATCGAGCCACAATAGCCAGTCACCCTTCGACTCTGCTATCAATCTATTGCGAGTGATAGGGATGCCCTCGTTCTCCTTTTTGATATAGCGAATTTTTCTATCAGCTCTGTTTAGATACTTTGCTACGAGCTCCTCAGTTCCGTCTGTGCTTCCGTCATCGACCACCACTATCTCATAATTTTCAAAAGACTGATTTAAGGCACTTTCCAAGCACTCTGACAGCATATCTGCCCTGTTGTAGGTGGGTATGCAGATAGAGATTAGTGGATGACACGATGATGGCTGATCAATATCTACATGGTCGAACATCTCAATTTCTAAAAGATTTATGATAGAGGCTTGATGGTGCTCCAATATATCTGCTTCTTCGAATATTTCAGCAAGCATCTGATGGATTTTTGACATATCTGTTGTTTTTTCCAGCTCTAATATCCCGAATGCCATATTGTAATATTCTAATGCTTTTGCTCTGTGCAATCTTTTGGTGAAAAGCCTTGCTAGTTCAAAGTATGCGTAGAGTGATGAGAGCTGTTCATTGTTCCAATTATTCAAGGGGAATAATTCCGGCAAAGTGAACTCATCTAAAAGTCTAGCAAGTATCCTTGATTTATAGCTTTGTTGTTTTCTATAACGCTGCTTAACTATCTCAGGGTCTTTTACTTGAAACCTATAATACAACGAATTAGACTTTATATGTTTAAAGGTAGCTTTATTCATATTTCGTGTCCAGAACTCATAATCGGAGCACATTTCATATTCTGTGTCAAATAAACCCCAAACATGATAACACATCTTTTTCACGCAGGTGCCGGTGCTTTTCACAGCATTCGAATACACCATCATGGATAGCAAAAAATCAAAGTCACGGTAAAAATCTACTTTGTTGCCTTTTGTTCGGCGACTATAGACTACACAGCTGTCCCTTCTGTGTGTTCCATAAAACACATTTACATCAGGATAATGTTTAATAAAATCGACATACCTACCTACCACATTCGGGAATAGTATGTCATCGCTGTCAACCCAAAAAATCCACTCCCCTTTTGCTTCGGCTATCATTCTGTTGCGAGTCTTCGGGATACCCTCATGGGCTTTCCTGATGTAACGAATGTTTTTGTCACTATTTTCAGAGATAATTCGTTCAACCACAGCACTTGTATCATCTGTGCTACCATCATCACATATCAATATCTCGTAATTTGTGAAAGGTTGAGCTATGATACTATCTACCGCGTCTTTCAAATAGTGGGCATTGTCAAAAGTCGGGATACAGAAAGATATAAAGGGATTTGAAGGGTTGTGTAATTTATCATTTTTGAGAGGTATCGGGTCATCGATATGTGGTGTCCAGCCGTCTTCGAAGCTTGCCCAATCGGGATATTTTGTGTTTAGCATAGCGTAGGTTTCAGCTTCTGAACTCTGGTATTTGTTCTCATAATCTTGATAAATACAAGGCAGAGGCGAATATATCTGCTGACAGTGGTTTGGGTATTTTTGCAAAAGCCGATATGATAGCTCCTTGCCAGCATAGCCCCCTTCCATATCATCGCACCAACCACCGACCTCGAAAAATACATTAGCATTAAAACTGCTATTACTTTCAAGATCAGGAGACCATACAACCGATTTGTCACCCAGGTTATACTCCCTTGGGTGGCTAGCCCCCTCTGTGATAGGGAGCGACTTACCACGAACAGAAATGACATCAAGAGTCTTGTGCATAGTGATATGGTTTTTTATTAAGTCATTTTTTGGTAAACAATCATCATCTAAAAATAGTAATATATCAGAGCTAGCATAAACTGCACCTATATTTCGGCACATAGTCTGACAAGCATTGTTATTTAGCTTTATATAAGTATCAGCTAGATCAGAAACAGCGTCAAATAAAGAGTCTGAACCACCACTGTTTATAAATATTATTTCACATCCACCTGTAGTTTGATATTTTAACCTATGGAGACAGCTTAACATCATATCACCAGCCGTCACAGAGCTTATAATCACAGAAAGTTTAGGGTTTTCGACCTCTCTAATTTTTGTAATAGAATCTATCACTTTTTGATATAAATCGTATTTATATGTCCATTTCTTTTCTTTCAATTTTTCCCACAATAGATTAGGCTCACTATTACTGCTGATTTCTGGGTTGAATGTCTCTTTTATAGTCACTGTGTCTGCTCTATGTTCGTCCCAACTTTCCCAAAACTCGTTCCAATTCGGGTGAATTTTGCTTAACCTTTCTGCTGATTCCGCCTGCAACACCTGTTTCCTATTCTGCCGTTCAGAGTCTTTTGTAAACTCGTGATACAGCAGTGGCAAGGGTGAATATATCTGCTTGCTATAGTCAGGATATTTATTGAATATGCGGATACAAATATCTTTCCCACCATGCCCCATCTGGATATCGTCATCCCAACCTTTTACCTCATAAAACACATCTGCTTTATAGGAGACATTCCCTTCAAAATTACCAAAAAATGGGACCTCCTTGTCGAAAGGGCTATAATGATACGGATTTTCTGTTATTTGCAATATGGGTAGCACGCTCCCTCTTGCTACTAATATATCATATTTTTCGTGGAGTAAAATGTGT
>WRIO01000117.1 GCA_009782695.1 Candidatus Cloacimonadota bacterium | reverse complement strand
AAGGTTGTCACTGAGACCGCTGACAGAGCTGATAGAATGCCTGAACACAGCAGGGGCGAATATCACTACAAATGAAGATACTATCATCATAAAAAAAGGACACTTGAAGACATCAACCCTTCACATAGACAGTAGCAGAAGCTCACAGTTTTTATCCAGCGTTCTGATGCTCACAAGCAGTAAAGACATAAAAGTTAAGGCTTCACAAGTCCCGAGTAAATCATACATTAAAATGACAGAAGATGTCTTGGGATTATTTGGTTATAATCTGCTTATAAAAGATGATAACCAGTGGTCTGTGCAAAAAAGTGGGGGAGAGGTGGTGGGGCATTTAGATATCTGTTTAGACCCAGACTACTCAACCCTCTGCTATGTATTATTTCGATCTTTCTTGCTTTCTGAAGAAGTAGCCTTACCCAAAATGACAAATATTTACCAACCGGATTATGACTTTATCGATATAATCAAGAAGATGGGTGTGAATATAGGATATCATAAAAGTCAGCATTCTATTACCTTCGGGGAAAAAGGCATTATCACTAAAACTGAATTATTTTTCGATATGGCAGATATGCCCGATCAGATTATTACTCTGTCATTTTGGTCTTTATTCCTGCATGCTCCCACGCATATTACTGGGTGTGCGACTTTGATTTACAAGGAGAGCGACAGGATAGCAGGCATCCTAGCTAATATAAAGCTTTTGGGTGGAAAAGCAGAATATAAAGAGGGTTGCTTGACTATTTTCCCCTTGCAGACAGAACCCCAAAAATGCACCTTGCAGACATACAATGACCATAGATTTGCTTTGACCTTTTTAGTGCTAAAAGAAAAGTGGAGTTATCTAGAGATAGATAACATCGACTGCATAAACAAGTCTGCTCAGATATTTTAATGTAACTCTTTAAAAATTATGTAGTTAGACAGATTATAAATCTTTTGGGATATGAAATTCTGTAACGCCTTATATTAAGGTATGTTAAACAGCCAAAAAGCAAGGTCCACCGGACTAGGTCAGACCTAGTCCGGTGGAACTTGCTTGTCCCTTACTTTACTTTATTATAAAATAAAGAGATAGAGAAATTTTAAACGAAAATTTCTTGCGAAGTTATTTTCGTTTGATAGGCATATACATTTTTAGGCTGTAAACCATTGATTTTTTACAATACATTGTTTTACCCCACTTCTGTGGTATAAGTTTTGGAGGAGTATAGGAGTGTCTATTTTGGAAATCTATAACGGTCGTAAAAATATATTGTTGCTGTCAGAATCAAAGATAATGATTGACAGAAACAGGGCTAAAAAAAAAATGGCTCTATCTATTTTTTTTATTTTTTACAAAACACAAGGGTAAATCAATGCAAGATAAAATAATAATCAAAGGTGCTAGCGAGCATAATCTAAAGCACATAAATATAGAAATACCACGCAACGAGTTGGTTATTTTTACAGGTGTATCAGGTTCAGGGAAGTCATCTTTAGCCTTTGACACACTGTATGCCGAAGGTCAGCGCAGGTATGTGGAGTCTCTCTCTAGCTATGCGCGGCAGTTTTTGGGACAAATGGAAAAGCCAAAAGTGGACTACATAGAAGGGCTTTCCCCTGCTATATCGATAGACCAAAAAGCCAGCGGAAAAAATCCACGCTCTACAGTAGGGACTATCACAGAAATCTACGATTATTTGCGGATACTATATGCGCGGGTGGGGGTGCAGCACTGCTATGAATGTGGTGATGAGGTTAGTAGCCAGAGTATAGACCAGATTGTGGCTAGTTTGCTGGAATACCCCGAAAAAACAAAGATACAGATACTGGCTCCTGTGGTGCAGACTAGAAAGGGCGAGCATAAGGATGTGCTAGAAAATCTACGAAAAGATGGCTATAGTAAAGTGGTGATAAATGGCAAAATAAGGGAACTCAGCGAAGACATCACCCTAGATAAAAACAGCAAGCACAACATAGATGTAGTAATAGATAGGATAGTGGTAAAGGAAGGTATAGCCACACGGCTATCCGACTCGCTCGAGACTTGCCTAAAACTAGCTGAAGGTATGGTAAAAATCGACTTTATAGACGAAAAACGGCAGGAACTGATATCTGAACACAATGCTTGCGCGAAGTGCGGTATCAGTTACCCCGATTTGATACCCCAGCATTTTTCCTATAATTCTCCCCTCGGTATGTGTCCCAATTGCAACGGTTTAGGCACAAAGATAGAGTTTTCACCAGACCTTATCATAGTCGATAGTCGGCTTTCTATAAATGAGGGCGCTGTTCACCCATGGGGTATATTAGGGGAGAAAATCGAAGGTTGGGGAGTGCAAAAGATAAATCAAATAGCTGATATTTATGGGTTTTCATTAGACACGCCGTGGGACGATTTGTCAATGCAAGCCAAAGATTTAGTTTTGTATGGGAACAAAGGTAAAAAAATAAAGATAAAATATAGCAATAGAGAGGTCGTAAATACTTACAACACAAGTTTAGAGGGTGTGATACCTATGATGGAACGCCGTATGAGAGAGACAACCTCAGAAGACCAGAAGCAGTTTTATTACAATTATATGTCTGATAAACCCTGTCATATTTGTCAGGGTGCTAGGCTGAAAAAGGAAGTTCTGGCAGTTCAGATAGCGGGCGAAACTATCACTTCTATTACTCGAAAGTCTATCAAAAACGCCCTGTCTTTTTTTACAAATCTGCAGTTACAGGGAAATAAAGCCATCATAGGACAGGATATTTTAAAGGAGATAAAAGCTCGCCTGACCTTCCTAAACAATGTAGGTCTGCACTATCTGACACTCGACAGGAAAGCTCCGACCCTTTCTGGCGGAGAGACCCAAAGGATCAGGCTTGCCTCGCAGATAGGCAGCGGTCTGGTTGGGGTGATGTATATATTAGACGAACCTAGTATCGGGCTACACCAAAGGGATAATGCTAAACTGATAGAAACCCTAAAACACCTGCGAGATTTAGGGAACTCTATCATCGTGGTTGAGCATGATGAAGAGATGATGAAAGCAGCCGACAAGATAGTGGATTTCGGTCCTCGGGCTGGTGTAAACGGAGGCGAGATAGTCTCATTTGGTGATTTTCAGCACACTATAAACAATAAAAATTCGCTGACAGGGCAATATCTATCTGGGGTTTTAAAGATAGAAAAGCCAGAGGATAGAAGAGAGCCGAGTGACGAGTTTATCGAGATAATAAAAGCCTCTCAAAACAATCTGAAAGATATATCTGTAAAAATCCCTGTGGGGCTATTTACTTGCGTCACAGGTGTATCAGGCTCTGGGAAAAGCTCATTGATAAATCAAATTCTCCTGCCAGCTGCTGCTGCAAAGCTAAATAAGGCTGCTGTAAAACAAGGTAAAGCAGAGCAAATACTTGGACTGGAATATTTAGATAAAGTGATAGCTATCGACCAGCAACCCATAGGCAGAACCCCCCGCTCGAACCCAGCCACTTATATCAAGCTTTTTGATATTTTCCGCAACCTTTACGCAGAGACTCAAGCCGCAAAAATGCGCGGATATGGACCGGGTCGCTTTTCCTTTAATGTCAGGGGTGGTAGGTGTGAAGCTTGTGAAGGGGCTGGTGTAAAGCTAATAGAGATGCACTTTTTAGCAGATGTGCATGTCACTTGTGAGGTGTGTAAGGGGCGTAGGTATAATGCAGAGACTCTAAATGTGAAATACAAAGGTTATTCTATTGCGGATATCTTAAATATAGATGTATCAGAGGCTTATGAAGCTTTCGAGAATATCCCCACTATCTCCAAAAAGCTACAGACACTTCTCGATGTCGGGCTAGAATATATAAACCTCGGCCAATCTGCCACTACGCTTTCAGGGGGCGAAGCACAACGAATAAAGCTTGCTCGTGAGCTGTCTAAAACTAGCACAGGAAAGACGCTGTATATCCTGGACGAACCCACAACCGGTCTGCACTTTGATGATATAAACAAACTGCTCCAAGTTCTCCAAAGATTGGTCGATATGGGAAACACTGTGGTAGTGATAGAACATAATATCGATGTGATACAGGCTTGTGACTATGTAATAGACCTCGGTCCAGACGGCGGGGAAGCTGGTGGCTATGTGATAGCCACAGGCACACCCGAAACTATAGCAAAGTGCAAAAAGTCAAGCACAGGGCATTATTTAAAATCGTAAAAGACTCTTTCATATCCACGAGAGAAGGTGTGCTACGCACAGATATTGCGGAACGATGTTCGCTCGCAAGCTCGCTAGGCATCGTTCCCCACGGATATAGTGTCCTTTGCACGGGTATGAACCCCTGCCCCGTCAGGCTATCGCCTGCCACCCCTTCCCGGCGGGACGGGGAAAAATGCGGTGTCCTGCGGACGGATCTTGTGAAAGGGTTAGGTACCATTCCCTACGAAATACATTATTCTTGTATGATATTCACAATACATCATTGTGAGTGCCCGTGCGGGAAAGGACTAGCACCAAGTTTTCTTTGTCTATTCTATAAATTAGTAGCCAGTCTGGTAATATGTGACATTCCCTGAAACCTTTTAGTTTGCCTTTTAGGGCGTGGTCTTTGTGTTTTTTGGGCAATTTTTGACCGATAGATAAGATATCAATGACTTGGAATAAAAGCTTTAAATCATATTTTCTATCATTTAACTTCTTCAAATTTTTTAGAAATGTTTTGGTTTCTACTATTTTATATTTATTCATCGCCTTCTTTTTTTTCGAGAAGAGAATACATTGCTTTTTGAAATTCTGCTGCTGTTTCATAAGCTTTATAATTCTGCGGATTTTTGATGATATCTTCTGTTTCTGCGATAGCAGCTAGTGTTTCTGCATTATATTTAGGCGTTTTCTTGTTTTTCACAGGTAGTTTCATATCTTTTACCGCCTTTTGAAGCAGGACATTTGCCGCCTCTGACACAGTGATACCGTAAGAGTTACACAAAGCTTCCAAAGACCCTTGTGTCTCTGCGTCGAGCTGCAACTTAATATTCAACA
>WRIO01000116.1 GCA_009782695.1 Candidatus Cloacimonadota bacterium | reverse complement strand
TGGCTATAGTTTCGTTCTTTAAATATTCAAAATCAAAGCTATCTATCTCAATCAAGCCACCACCAATAGCAATAGTTTTAGGGTTTAGCACCATAACTAAATTCGCTAAACCGATAGCTAGTATTTTTATAATACCCATAATTGCTTTTTGAACTTGCTCTGAAGGGTTATTTATTATGTCAACGATTTCTACAATATTTACTCCCTGTTCACTCAGGATTCTTCTTATCGAATCCACAGAACAGTATGCTTCTAGACATCCTTGTTTTCCACATAAGCATTGACGTCCATTCGGCACTACTATGATATGTCCGGCTTCCATTGCCTTGAAGTCATTTCCACGAAAAACCTCTTTTCCATAAACAAAACCCGTGCCTATACCACTTCCGATAGTGATACCTACCAACGAGTTGCTATCCCAATAATCTGCTTCTGCGAAAGCCATAAGATTTGCGTCGTTATCCACATAAATAGGCAAAGAAGTAATATCATGTAAGATTCGCTTTAGGTTGACACCCTTTAAATAGGGTAGATTGGGGGTGGAACCTAAAACATTCCCCATTTGAACATCTATGATCCCTGGTGAGGCTAGTCCTAAAGCTACAAAGGGTATATTCAATCTTTCTAAATCAGCAAAAGCCTGCCTGAAAACATCTATCAAATTATTTAGACTTTTTTCTCTATGATATATTTTTTCAAAATAAAGAAGTCCTTCATCTTTGTTTCCATAGCCATATTTTAAAGAAGACCCACCTAAATCAAAGCCTATGCTATAAGATTTAATACTCATATTCATTGCCGACTATTTTCCACTCACCAAATTGATATACAAAATAAGACATATCACCATGCATCTCGGGGTCTATATAAGTGGGTTCTCTGCCAAAGGTTACTTTAATCTTTGCGATGGCAAAATCCACATTAATATCGATGTCCACTATGTCTATTTCTACCGAGCTATAACGGTTGTATCTATCTTGCCAAACTGCAACAATACCATCATAAGTATTGCCATTATGTTTAAAATCTCGGTGGTAATATCTATAGATTGAGCTTAAGTCTCGTTGGTTAAAAGAACTTTGAATTTGGTGTAGAATATCTTTAATGACAGATTTTTGGGTATTGTCATCTGAACCTAAACAAGAAGACAGGAAAACTAAAATTACGATAGTGAGTATTTTGATTTTCAATTTTTATCTCCCTTTTGGTTATCCTTGCGAGTATTTGCTATATACCTTAGCACTTGGCTCAGCGTTTTGATCTGTAGGTCCAGCACATAAGGGCTTTCATTATTTGGGATGATTATGTCAGCTTTACGGCTTTTAGTATCTTGTGGCATCTGAATATCAAGAATAGAGAGAACATCATCTCTACTGCATTTGTCTCTTTCCATCACTCTTTCTACTTTTTTCTCTCTATCAGCAGAGATCAAAATCGTTAGGTCAAATTCGTGTTCTAATTGACATTCATAGAGTAAAGGAATTTCAGCTATTACTATGTCTATGGGTTCTGTGGTAGTATGATATGTGATAAAATCATAGAATTTTTCTATTAGTTTGGGGTGGATATACTTGTTTAATTTTTCTAGCTTCTCTGTATCTCGGAATATTACCTTTCTTAGAAGCTTTCTATTTAGGATGTTATTCGTAGCAATTTTCTCATTTAAAAGGCTCTCGATATCAGTGATAACGCTTGGGTCATCATATAGCTCTTTCGTAGCTAAGTCTGCTGTCCACACCTTGAACTTTAGAATTTTTAAACACTTGATGACAGAGGATTTTCCCGATCCGATATCGCCAGTGACTGCCACTAATAGTGGTTTTTTATTTTTTTGTTTCATCGTTTAGCACCTGTAATAGTTCTTCTAAACTCAGATCGAGTTTTATTTCTTTATCTTTTGTAAATGATATTCTTCCTGTTTGTTCAGACACTACCACACAAAAGGCATCAGAAACTTCTGTGATACCTATGGCAGCTAAATGCCTGGTTCCAAATTTTCCGCGAAAATCTTCGTTCGTCGATAATGGCATCACCACTTTGACTGCAATGATTCTATCATTCCTAATAATAATCGCTCCGTCGTGGAGTAAAGTGGCAGTATTAAAGATAGTCAAGATAAGCTTAGATGATAGCTTGGCGTCTATTGTTTCACCTGAACTAATATAATTATCAAGCTTTTGCGCCCGTTCGAATACGATCAATGCTCCTGTTTTGGTGTCAGACAAAATAGACACAGATTGCAAGAGCTGAGAAAAGGTTATTTTTACTGGATTTTTGAAAATAAAAAAGATACCTTTGTTCTTTGAGATTTGCGACAATCCATTCTTTATTTCAGCACTAAAAATGATGACTAACACCAAAAACCAGAAACTTTGTAAACCTTGTAGTATTCCTTTCAACATTTTTAGGTCATATAAAGTGGCTAAAAAGTAGAGGATTATGATCAAAATGACCACACTGAGTATCTCGACACCTGTTGACCTTTTTATGACTAAAATAATGCCATAGAGCATCACAGCTATGATGATGATATCGAGGATGTCAGCGAAATTTGGTATCAAGAAACCCATATTTATAATGTCCCTACCCTTTGAAGATTATTTACAATAGGATTTGTCAAAACTGATAAACAGTCGATGAGTTCTTTGTGTTCCTTCACATCATGAACCCTGATGAAGTCTATTTTTTTATATCCAGCTATCACAGTAGTCGCCAGCGACCCTATCAGTCTATCTTCAGGAGCAGAAGCGTATATTGAATTTAAAAAGCTCTTACGTGAAGCACCCAATAAAATAGGCAATCCAAGTGAATTAAAAGCTTCAAGGTTTTGGAGTATAGTAATATTGTGTTCAAAATTTTTACCAAATCCGATACCAGGATCTATTATTATTCTGTCTAAGGTGATTCCCTTATTTACTGCATATCCTATTCTTTCTTTAAAAAATTCTAGAATATCAGTCAAAACGCAGCTATAAACTGGGTTTTCCTGCATAGTTAGAGGGACACCTTTTTTATGCATAAGCACGACTTTTATCTGCTGATAATCTCGTAATACATTGACCATATTTATGTCATCTTGCAGTGCAGAAATGTCATTTATCATAGTAGCACCATTTTCGATGGCAAGACGAGCAGTTGTAGAATTGCGTGTATCTACTGATATTGTGATGTCTGTATCCTCTCTTAAAGCCTTTATGACAGGAATTATCCTCTTTATCTCTGTTTCTACATCAGTAGGTCTTGAACCGGGTTTTGATGTTTCTCCCCCTATATCGATGATATCAGCTCCCTCAGAAATAAGTTTTTGTGCATATCTGAAAGCTTCATCATGCTTTATACATTTGGACCCATCATAAAAAGAATCTGTAGTGACATTTAGTATACCCATTATTTTTGGTTTATAAAAAGGTATAGTTCTTTCTTTTTTCAGATAGTTATTGGATATTTTTGGTGTCGATTGCATGGTGTCAGAGTGTATATTGTTATGGTTAGTGATCACTCCAAAGTGAAGTTAAAAGTAATTCTACCAGAGTGTTCTCTATCGGCTCTATCAAAGATCCATTTTTTTAAGGCTTCTACAGAGATGATACTAAATTCGGGATAATTTCCTCGCACTACTTCGATGTTTCCTACTGTCCCATTTTGACGCACTGTGAATTGCATAGTCACAGCACCACTCCGCATAACATTGGGAGGGTATTCTGGTAAAACACTCTGTATCAATTTTCTATTTATGACATCCCCTGTAATATCAAAAGCGGAAGTGTTTCCTAGCCTAGTGCTTAATTCATCTGTAAACCCGTCGATATTTATATTCTGGTGCTTTGTGGTCAGATAATTCGTATTTGTCCCGGTAGGTATATTTTGATTGTGGACAGGGTTCAAGGCGTCATTATCAGTTGCCCGAAGGTTGCTTAAAGGGCGCTGTGGCTGTTTGTTTAGCGGTAAGTCAGAAATATCTACAGGGTCAAATTCGGTGGTGACAGTCGGTAGGTCGATGTCACTTGATGCAGTGACAGTAGAAGGTGCATCAAAATCTTTGTCCACCTCAGTGTTCTGTGAGATTGCTGGTTGCATCGAGCTAGTAGCTATCACCTTTTCGACAGGTGGGATAGGAGGAGAAGGATCAAAAACCACCTCTATCAGCTCTTTTGGACTAGGCAGATCGATATGTAAGGTCAAAAAAAACATAAGCAGAACGACAAATCCATGAGTCAAGAGGGAAAATAATATGCCACGATTTAATAAAGACATAGTGTTTCCTTTTAATTTTGTAATTGCGCAGCTATGAAAAATCGGTTGGAACCTGCAGATTTTGCTGCATCTACTAGATTTATAACCTTTTGTAAAGCAATAGTCTGGTCTGCTTCTATCCGAATGTAGGTATCTGAGGTTTTTTCAATCTCAGCTTTTAGCACAGTTACCAAAGTCTCTTCTGTCACAGGAGAGCTATTTACAAAAATCTCTTCTTTTTCATTTATCGACAGGACGATACTTTTGCTTATCTCATTATATGAGTTCGACGAAGTGGGAATATCTATCATAATACCTGTACTCAATATAAAATTTGAACTCAATAGCAAAAAAATAAGCAATAGAAAGACTATATCAGCTATCGAGGTTAAAGCTGTAGTGCCGATAGCTGTCTTCTTTACCGATAACTTCATTTTGATATTCTCCGTAAATGCACATTTACTTGTGTAATTTTTGCCTCGACTATGAAGGCGATAGATTCGATACGACTAATTAAAAAGTTATGAAAAACGATACACAAAATGCCCACTATCAAGCCACCGACAGTGGTCACCATAGCTTCATAAATTCCTCCAGAGAGCATGGTGATATCTATCATATTTCCCCCTGCTTCCGACATACGATAAAAAAGCCGTATCATCCCTGTCACAGTTCCCAAGAAACCTATCAAGGGAGCTATTGCTGCCAGTGTAGATAATGTGTTTAAATTTTTCTCGTGGCTACGGATAAATTGATTTGCTGACTGTTCGATAGTCTCA
>WRIO01000115.1 GCA_009782695.1 Candidatus Cloacimonadota bacterium | reverse complement strand
TTTTTATAATCGGATATAATGTCAAGCGATAATTTTAAAAACAATATTTTGCATCATCCGCCCCCAGGACACCTTCAAAACGATGTGGGACATGTGTCTGCTTCGCAGAATGTGAAGGATGTGGTTATCTCAACTGCACGAAGTGCTCTACATTTCTAATTTCTAATTTGCTTTCCTTGTGTCTCAACTTTTGGATATTGATTTTCTATAACTGCATATAAACAAAAGATATAAACAGCTAAAAAGCAAGGCGCATCGGACTAGGTCTGACCTTCTCCGATGCTCTTTGCTTCCTCCTTGACTAAACTTATTGCAATATATGGCGATATGAAAGAAGTTTTTGCAAAATTCGCACGAAGTTATTTTTACAGCGTAAAGCACACTTAGGTAAATTAGAAATTAGAAATTAGAAATTAGAAATGATGTGTCCTACGGACGATGACAATATACAAACCACCCCGTCGGCCAACTTCGTTGGTAATTACAAATGACAAAATACTAATGACTTGTCATTTGTCCATTGTCACCTGTCATTATATACTGCCACCCCTCCAAATTGGATGGGAATTCCTGGATTCTTCGCTTCGCTCAGAATGACGGCAAGAGGGAACATTGATGTGGATGATATGTCTGCTCCACGGAAGGCGGAAGGATGTGGTTATCTCAACTGCACGTAGTGCACCACATTTCTAATTTCTAGATTCTAAACTTTCTTGTAGCAAAAAAAGCAAAAAATAGTTATATGTGTATTCGGAGGAAATAATGTTTAGACAGATTATCATATTTTTTATACTAATTAGTAGCGTTTTATTGTATAGTTTTGAGCTGGTATACATCGAGGAGACGCCGGAGACCACAGAGTTTGAGGTTCGCATACCTGAGCTGGAGATAGTGCCAGCAGGAGATTTTATCAGTGTCGATTTTGCCAGATCTAGCCATAGTTCAGAGGCTGGTAGCCCAGATATACCCTACCTAAAATTCTTTTTTGCCGTCCCGAAAAATGGCAGTTTGACAGCGAGTGTGATAGAGACGGGTAGAGAAAGTGTCAGTTTGGAGAAGGCGCTGCGCCCTGTGGAGAGACCTTCGCAGGTGCATGATTTAGCGAGTGATTATATCATCGACGAGGCAAAATATCGTTCGGGCAAAAGGTCTTTTGAGGTTTTACCTATGCAGACGCACAATGTATATGACTTGATACCGGTGGTGGCGTATCCTGTGCAGTATGATTTTGAGCAGGGCATATTGACTTATCACCGTAATATCAGGATTCGGGTAACTATCAGTGGAGATTTTCCACAGAACATATCTGCTATCACTGACTCGAAATCTGCAGTAAAAGGGCTCATCACAAACAGTAAATATGGTCTAAACTTCATGCAAACGCGCGACAATGAATTTAACACTTCTGGCTTTGGGCGCTCGCATAGTTGGTATCGCATCGATGTCAATTCTGACGGTATGTATATGCTTGACTACCAATTCCTTCGGGCATTGCCTATCGGCGATATCGACCCGAGCACGATAAGGATTTTTTCGACAGGTGGCATGACTATCAACCCTGCAGCAGCTGACCCTGGTCATTCCTTTGCGGAGGTTCCGTTGCTATTGATAGGTGGAGAGGATGGCAACTTCGGAGTGAATGACAAAATAATATTTTATGCTCAGCAGCGTGACGGATATGGTAGAAATGCGCCTTTGGGTATTTATGGTGGCTACAATCCTGTAAATGACTATCATTTTCAAAACCCTTATTCCAAGCAAGGACATTACTGGCTCACCTGGGGTGGGGACTTTGCCACACCGCCGAAAAGAATGCAAAATGAGACCTATCAGTCCTCAGAGCTGACCCGCAGTTCGGGACGTATTCAGACGCATTATGAGAATCTAAACGCAAATATCCGCAATGACCCTTATAGCATGGATTGGTATACTCAGAAGCTCTACAATAACGTGCCTGTCAACTATACAGCAAATCTCGAAGATTTAGACACGAGTCTCTCGCAAAAATTTGACATCATATTTGCAGCTACATCAGCAGGGACGAATAACGACACATATCAGCATAGTTTAAAGGTGTCTGCAGGCTCTCGAGAAATATTTACTCGCTACTTCGCAGGGACAAATCCCACCCGTGAGACCCGGACAGGGCAGTATTTCGTGGAAGGTAGCAATATTATAAAGCTCGAGGTGAGCAGATCACCAAACTCACCCTGTGAAAAACTTTTTAAATCTTACCACGTAGATTGGTTTAAAAAGCTTTACAAAAGGGGCTCAGCATTGGCGTTTTGGGGAAATGTGGGAGACCAAAACAGATTAGTTCGTTATGATTTTACGAAAGTTGGCAATCAGAATATCAGAATTTTTAGGGTTGCACCCGACCGTAGCACATCAGTTTTGACAGAAAATGACGGCTACTTTATAGCGCCAACGAGTGCAGAGACGCAGTTTTATATAGTTTCAGAGGGTGAGTATCTATCGCCGCAGAGTATCACGAAAATCACTCCCGCTATCCTCGACGAGGATATCCCTGTCCACGATATAGTGATCATCTCTCCCAAAGCGCTGATAGAAGGTGCTCGCAGATTGCAGAGTATATACACTGAGAAGCAAGGCTATCAGGCTTTTGTAGTGGAACTCGACGATGTGCTAAACAACTTCTCCGGCGGTCATCCCGACCCGACTGCTATCCGAAATTATCTGCAATATATCCAGTTTCGTTACACCGAAAAGACAGGTCAAGCAGAGCTGCCAGCGGGTGCAGTGCTGATAGGGACAGGCACATTGGACATTCGCAACTATTCAGGAGTGGCAGCTGCCAAGAACCAGATGTTTGTATATCAACGCGATGTAGGTGGTGGTAGGGTGATGACCTGTGATGATTTTTATGCCAATATGACGCTCACCAACCCCGATAAACCAGAGATAGTAGTCGGTCGGGTGCCTGTAATGAATATGACAGAATTTAATAATTACCTCGATAAATTAGACGAATACCTCCGCAATCCGAACCCCGGCTGGTGGCAGTTTACACTGCAGATTATAGCCGATGACCATATCAGTGCTGGAGATTTTTCAGAGGCTTACCATACTAACCAGGCAGAAAACTATGGCAACAAAGTGGCAGGAAATATCATAGTGGACAAGATTTTCGCTATCGAATATGAGCTGGGAGCGGACAAGAAAAAGCCCCAAGTGAGAGATTTACTGGTTAGCAAGATAAATGAAGGTAGATTATATTGGATTTATCAAGGGCATGGGTCCGAACGAAATAACGGCGACGAAGGATATTTTAACGCCAGCACAGATATACCACTCCTAAACAATAGAGGAAAATACCCTATATTTATAGCAGGCGCTTGTGATTCTGGACAGTACCAGTCTATCACAGTCCGCACGCTCGCCGAAGAGCTTCTCATAGCGAAAAACAAAGGCTCTATCATATCGATGGCAGCCACAGGTAAAAGCACCCCTGGGTCAAATTACACTCTTTTTTCGAATTATCTAGAACAAGCTATAAACTTAGATTACCTGCCCGGCGAAGCCCTGATGCTAGCAAAATCTATATCGCCGCAATCGAACAACACATTTTATAGTGTTTTGGGTGACCCTTTCTTGCGAGTAGTAAAGCCAAAGAGAAGTGAAAACTTGCGATTTTTACCAACAGGGGATGATGATAGTGAGCCAGAAATCTTGTATATAGGGCAGACAGTGTTTGCCGAAGGTAGCTTTGATGACCATATCACTGCCGACTACGTAAGCAACCTCGTGTATGACAGCGGCTTTGCAAAGACAACCCAGATATTAAGCATACCCATCACAAATGAGAATCTACCTATATTTAACGGCAAGTCGTCTATCTCCGGAGACACAAACTATAGCATAGGCTTTGTGATCCCAAATGATACTGCAATAGGCTTAAAATCAAAGATTTACTCTATGGCTATCGACAAAACGAACAACACCACTTATGTCAATAAACGCTCGAATATACGCATATCCGACGCAGTTTATTTCCCTCCCGCAGACACCTTAAGTCCGAGCTTAGATTTGTATATAGATAGCTTTGATTTCCGGGAAGGTGACACTGTGCAGCCCTTCCCAAACCTCATAGCACGTATCACTTCTGCAAATGGCTTAAACACTATCGGCGCACCAGGTCACCACATGATGATCATCCCAAATAATTCCAAAGACGTGATATTTGCGACCTCTGGCTTTGAATACGACCTCGATAGCTACACCACAGGCACTCTCACCTGGAAGATGACCAATCTGCCCACCGGCAGAAACGATGTAAAGCTCGCAGTCTATGATAGCTTCAACAAAATATCTACCGCGGACACGTGGTTCGTCACTTCCGCCCTGGTGAAATTGAAAATCTCAAAGCCCTTAGTTTATCCAAACCCTATGAAAAGAAATGGCGGTGACTTCACCTTTGAGCTCTCCCATGACGCCACTGTATCATTTAGCATTTACACTATCACAGGACGAAAAATCTACTCCCGAAGCCATGTAAACGCATACAGAGGGTTCAATTGTGATGTCCTCAGCTGGGACGGCAGAGACGCAGACGGACACAAGATAGCAAACGGAACATACTTCTACAAAATCCGAGCTGTTGCCAAAGAAGGTAAAGGAAGCACAGAAATCACGGATAAGTTTATTATGCTGCAATGATTTCGTAGGGAACGATGCCTAGCGAGCTTGCGAGCGAACATCGTTCCCTACGAAATATGTGGTAATAATTTAACTTGGTCGGGGTGAGAGGATTTGAACCTCCGACCTTACGGTCCCGAACCGTACGCGCTGGACCGGACTGCGCTACACCCCGAAAAAATGGAGCGGGCAACGAGATTCGAACTCGCGACTTTCAGCTTGGGAAGCTGACGCTCTACCGACTGAGCTATACCCGCACTAGTGATATATAAAACTATACCGTGGGGTGTATGTTACAAAAATTTGTCATAACGATATTCACTTTTACGGAAGGCTTAGGTAATCCTTCCCTACGAATGGTATTCACT
>WRIO01000114.1 GCA_009782695.1 Candidatus Cloacimonadota bacterium | reverse complement strand
TGTCTCTTTCAGCAGTTTCGAGTGCCTCGTCCAATGTGATATTAAAATCTACAAATCGAGAGGTTTTCTCTTCCAAAGAAGGGTTCAGGGTTGTATTTCCCGAAAGACCGGTAATCCTTTTGAAATTTTCACCTGCGATGTTCTCGATATGCTCATAATTTAGCACTTGTGGTATCAAACGCGACACCTCGAGCTCTGCTCTGAGTTTCTCATATTCAGACACCAAACCCTGAGCAAAAAGGTTTTGCACCCTTTGAAAATGCTGTTCAGCACTACGAAGAGCTTGCCTTTGGATATTCAAGCCCTCTTGTGCTAAATACAGGTTGTAGTAGGCATTTACTACTTCGATGATGATATTTTGTAGCTCCAGTTCATAGCGAGTCTGTTGCAACACCTTCACTCTGTCAAGTGCCTTGATTCCATTTATGAGTTTACCCCCAGAATAAAGCAATTGTTGCAGCTGCACTTGTGCGTTCAAAGAACCTTCTTCTATCTCTGTGTCTTTTGCGATAGTGTCTGGCAGGTAATTTTTGCTCAAAGTGTAGCTGCCTTGCAGGTTGATTTGGGGAAATAGCTGCCCCCGAACATCATTGTAACCGTATCGGGCTATGTCCACATCCTCCTTCGCCATTTTTAGTTCTTTGTTGTTCGTGATAGCCATATCCACTGCTTCCTGCAAAGTAATCTGTGCAGACAACATTTGTGCTATGAATACTATCATTAAAACTGTTAATAGTCTATTCACTATAACTCCTCCATAGAAGTCAAACCGGTGAGAAATAAATCGGCTAGAAGTATATAGTCGCCCTTTATTTCATTCACAGTTTGCTCCGTTAAGTTTATTTTTACATATTCACCGCTAATCATTATCCACTTAAATAGTAAATCTACTATTTTGTCGATAGAGTTAGCAAACTTTTCTTTGATTAATCCTTTTTCTTCACCTTCTTGGATTATTCTGCCCATTATTTTCTTTAGTTGCTCTTGGGTCTCTGCCCGAAAATCCTTTATTTTACTAAAAAATACAGGTGAAGCCTCGTTCATTACTTCCACAAATAACATAGAATGTGATATAAATGTGCCAAACGGCTCTGTCAGGAACACTTCAAATTTCTCGCGAAATGTCTTTGCCTGCGAAATCTTGGTCTCCAGCTCTGTGATCACTTCTTTAGTGATATTCTCCATTATGTTGATAAAAATATCCTCTTTTGTGTTAAAGTAATAGTAGATACTGCCCTTCCCTATCATAGCCTCTTTTGCTATGTCCTCCATAGAGGTCTTCTGATAGCCATACTTTACAAAAACCTTCTTCGCCGCTTCGAGTATGATTTCTTCTTTTGTCGATTCCATAATACTCTCTCCTTTCTAATTTACTCTGCTTGAAAACGAGATCTTTTAGGTTGTTTTAACTGATGTGCCCTGATAGAAAACCCCCGCTTTCGTTGCATTATATTTATATTAAACAACCAACCTTTCAAAACCTTGCAAAATATTTTACGATTTGACTAAAATTTATTTTTTGTCAAATTAAAACTATATAAAATAACCGTAGGGAACGATGCCTAGCGTAGCGAACATCGTTCTGTCTGTGTCAAATTCTCCTTTAATTTTTCTCTTAAAAAAACAGTTTTTAAGGATCTTAGGTAAAGGAGCATTCTAGCCCAGAGCTCCCAGCTCTCCCCTATTATTTACAACTTTTGGGAAATATTTCCTCAATAAAACTCATATCTCTAAGTATTATAATATGTTATCAGAATGAGAAAGCAAGCACCATCGGACAAGGTTGCACCTAGTCCGATGTTCATTGCTTGCTCATTGATTTAACTCTGTATAATATATACAGATATGAAAACGCTTTCTTAAAATTTGTTTAAAAGTTATTTTTTGATACATTTTTATCTTGACATAAAATGCTCTTTTTAAAAAGTGTCTTTAATAAAATAAAAAATTTGACGGAGGAGTCATGCCAATAAAAAGATTTGCAGTAGAAGGTGCAAAGAAAACTAAGAAGCCCAAAAAGAGCAGCACAACAAAAACTGCACGTGTTGTAGCTAAAAAACCCACGGTAGGTAAAATCAGTTCTGTTAAAGCTATACAACTAGAAGAGCAATACGGAGCCCACAATTATCACCCACTGCCAGTTGTGATAGCAAAAGCAAAAGGCGCAAAAGTATGGGATCCAGAAGGTAAGGTCTATTTTGATTTTTTATCTGCTTATTCTGCAGTAAACCAAGGTCACTGCCATCCTAAGATAGTCAAAGCCATGATAGAACAAGCACAGACTTGCTGCCTAACTTCTCGTGCCTTTTATAATAACAAGTTAGGAGAATACGAGAGATTTGTTACCGAATTTTTCGGCTTTGAGATGGTTCTACCTATGAATAGCGGTGCAGAAGCAGTGGAAACAGCTATGAAGATTTCTCGTAAGTGGGGATATGAAAAAAAGGGTATTCCCACTAATAAAGCTGTGATTTTGTTCGCAACAGAAAACTTTCACGGCAGGACTATATCTATCATCACTGCCTCTACAGACCCAGATTGCAAGAGCGGTTTCGGGCCTTACACACCAGGCATCGAAGTGGTAAAATACAATGACCATAAATCATTGGAAGAAGCCTTGAACAAAAACAGTAAAAATATCGCAGCTTTTATAGTGGAGCCTATACAAGGCGAGGCTGGTGTTTTGGTGCCTGATGATGGTTACCTAAAAAAATGTTTTGATTTATGCAAAAAACACAATGTTCTTTTCGTAGCAGACGAGATACAGACAGGTATAGCCCGCACAGGCAGACTGCTAGCTTGCGACTGGGAAAAAGTAAAACCAGATATGCTTATTTTGGGTAAAGCACTCTCAGCAGGGGTTTATCCAGTTTCGGCAGTGCTAACTTCAAAAGAAGTAATGCTATGCATCAAGCCAGGTGAACATGGCTCTACTTATGGTGGAAATCCGATAGCTTGCGCAGTGGCTATGGCAGCTCTGAAAGTGGTGCGTGAAGAAAGATTAAGCGAAAAAGCCGATGAAATGGGTGATTATTTCCGCAAAGAACTAAAAAAGATCAAACACCCGATGTTGAAGTTAGTCAGAGGTAAAGGATTATTAAACGCCATCATAATCGAACCAAAAGATGGAAAGGAAGCATGGGATGTATGTATGATGTTACGGGACAAAGGACTGCTTTGCAAACCCACACATCGACATATCATTCGGCTTGCTCCACCTCTCGTGATTTCTAAATCTGATTTAGACAAGAGTTTAGAAATCATAAAAAGCGTTTTCAACGAGATATAGATAAAAAGGTTGACCTTCTTCCCTCTTAATAGAGAGGGAAGAGAGTTTTCCTGGAGAGAAGTCGAATGAATAAGTTTAAGCTAACTTGCGTGGTCGTAGCTATCTTCATTTATGTTTTTATTTTGAAACAAGTTCCTGCTCGCAGCTTTGGAAGTGTAATATTGTATTTACTTATTTTATTGGCAGTTCCTGTCGGTTATTATTTTTTTACCAGAAAAAAAAGTAAAGACCAAGACTATGAAAAGAATATGGAATTTATGAAAAACAAGATAAAAAACCACCTCAAAAATGGAGATTATGACTGACTTTTTTCTCTCACAAGGATAGATAAGTCAAATGTAATTAGGAGATAAATAAAAATATGGAACAGCCTCCCTCGTCGGAGATAGACACGAAGGATGATTTGTTTAAAAAGGGTCTCAACGCACTAAAGGAAAATGACCTTGAGACAGCGATAGAAATCTTAAAAACAATAAAAGAAGAACAACCAGAAAATCATAAAGTCCTGTTTGCGTTGGGGCAAGCAAGATTAAAAAACAACCAACCAGACAAAGCCTTGCGGAACTTCACTAAGGCTTTTAAAATAGACAATGACAGTGCTGATATACTACTGTATATTGGATTGTCTTATCAAAATCTGCAAGAGCCGCAAAAAGCAAAAGAGTGTTTTGAATCACTAATAAATATCGACCCTGACAACACAATAGCCTATGTTCAGTTAGGACTTTACTACACACAATCAAAGGACTACGAAAAAGCTATTAGTTACCTCCAAATTGCCTGTAAAATAACCCCAAAAGACGCAAGTATATACACTTTCATAGGAAACGCTTACTTCCTGCAAGGAGAAAACTATAAATCTATCGATTATTATAAATCGGCTATCGATATCGACTCAAAAGCAGAAATAGCATGGTTTTCACTAGGTAAGGTTTATATGGAATTACAAAATTTTGAACAGGCTAAATATTCTTTTGAAAAAGCGTTGGAGATAAAAGAGGATTATGCCGAGGCATTATTGATGTTAGGTATCCTTTATTTCGACCAGAAACTTTATGAGAAAGCCGAAAAGAGATTCGAAGCTGTGCTGTCTATTACAGAAACAGATTCCGAAGCTTATGACTTCTTAGGGCAGATAGCAGCTTTACAGGGTTTTCATGAAAAAGCTATCGATTTCTATAAAAAAGCTATCGAACATAACAGTTCAAACGAGCAAGCATATCTTTTTATGGCTCGGTCGTTTTTAAAAACAAATGAAAACGAATCAGGCATAGAGGTCTTGCTAAAAGCTATGAAAATAAACGAATTTAACTTCGAGGTGATATATGAGCTCGCTTTTGCTTATTTATTGCAAGCTGACTATGAAAAGGCGATAAAATACTTCGATATTGCTATAAAAGAAAAGCCAGAACATAGAGATAGTTATTATTACAAGGCAATAGCTCTGACCTATATAGATAAACCGCAGAAAGCTTTAAAGTGCCTGGATCTAATAATAAGCTTACATCCTAACGACCATTATGCTTTTTACCAAAAAGGAATGATCTTTATGAGGCAAAAAGAATATAAAAAAGCTAGTGTAATGCTACTAAAATCTAAGGAGTTTGGAAATGAAGAAGCAGAAGAGGCTTTAGGGAAGTTGTTTTGAGAAAGTATACATATCTTTTAGTAGCATTATTGCTACTTGCTATCCCACTGTCAGCAGTATTAGACCAATCAGAAATAGATGCTCTATCCAATATGCT
>WRIO01000113.1 GCA_009782695.1 Candidatus Cloacimonadota bacterium | reverse complement strand
TCTGTTTATGGAAATAATGAAAAAGTCCCTTTTTGTGAAGATGACAGCGTAGACAACCCTATCTCACCTTATGCTGCCACGAAAAAAGCCGCTGAATTGCACTGCCACACTTATCATGTTTTACATGATATAGCAGTGGTTTGCCTCAGATTTTTTACTGTGTTTGGTCCCCGACAACGACCAGATCTAGCTATTCATAAATTCACAGAACAGATCATTTTGGGAAATGAAATCACTATATATGGGAAGGGTGATATGCTTCGAGACTATACTTATGTCGATGATATAATCAATGGTATTATGCTTAGTATAGACTATATTTTTATAGGGAAGAAATATCAGATATTTAATCTAGGTGCCTCTCATCCCGTCACCGTGAATGAAATGATAGATATCTTAGAAAAAACCTTGCAGAAAAAGGCAAAAAGGAAGAACATTTCCTACCAGCTTGGTGATGTTTTTCAGACTTATGCTGATATCTCCAAAAGTAAAAAATTCTTAAAATATCAACCACAGATAAGTTTCGAAGAAGGGGTAAAAAGATTTTTAGAATGGAAAAAAGGGAATTAATCGATATTGTAGTTCCCGTCAGTATCGGTATTTTGATTTTCTGCTACTTTTGAACAGTTCCAACCACAAGTCGCTGTGGAAAGAGGATGTTGGTACATCTATAAAGCATGTTTAATAGGATTGAATAATACTACATCTTTATCTTCACATAGTAGTAAGCATATCTCTTTTGTTTATATAGCACATGTATTTCGTATAAATCTTTTTTTTCAGAGGTAGAAAATGAAGGTATCAGTCCTCTGTTATCTAGCACGATATCACCCCCCCGGTCTTCTGCTTCTCTATCTTTATGGACTATATATCCAGCAAAGTTCACCTTTATTTTATGAGAAGCTAATTGATTTAGCTCGACATCGTGGATGTAAATAGTGTCTCCATAATTAGTATATAAAGTGTCATTTGGTGCGAGAATCACCTCTTTTCCGTTATGAGTCAAGTGTAATCCAAATGCTTCGATAGGTTTTATCTTCAGATAAGCTTTTGCTACAAGGTTATTATCGTTTTTCATCAGTATTTCATATAGGTTTTTGTCATTATTTATAGCGTATCTATAGGATAAACCTTTTCCAGTGTCGATGATTTGGTTTCCTGCTGCCATAGTGGGATTCGCCCCTACCACTGTAACATCGTAGTTTTTGTCATTGTTTAACGCTCCTACTATCTCAAACTCTACTCCCTCAGTGATAGCAACAGTTTCATTTGGGTAGATATTTATTAAATGCAGTGAATCTTGCTGTGAATAAGGTGGCACATCGAGTAGTCTTATACGAAACCCTTCTGTAAACCTTGTATCGGTCTTTATTCTAACAGGGATAGTAGCTGTAACTTGATGATCTCTATATACTGCTATCTCAGTGTTATTTTTGATAGTAAAAACTTTATTTAAATCATTCTTATTGCCAAAAGACAGGACACTAGCGTAATTTCCTCGTGTGTAATTCGTGTTTATACTAGTGATTTGCAGGGTGGAGTTTTCTTCCAAAGTGATGATGTCATTCGGCTCAAAATATCGCTTTTCATTATTAATTTTCACTAATAAATAGATCAAAACAGGTGCCTCATGCTGGTAGGGGACAGTCTCCATCTTTATTTCTAAATAGTTTATAAACTCGGTCAAGACTAATCTTTTATAGTCATTTTTTAGCTCTTGGGTTGGTAATTGCTTCGAAATCTCTATGCCAAAAGATGGTATTTTTAGCTTGCCATATCCATAATAAGTTGCCGATTTTCGTTGCTCTAAATGAGCTGTGGACTCTTCTGAAGTATTATGGTTATTAAACCTAAAATGATATTCTGGGTTATCTATTTTTTGGTTCACCCTTGCACAAATGATTTCTGCTAACTCTTTTATGTTTACTTCATTCCCTTCCTTATCTATAAATCTATCAGCGTCAGCGATGATACTTTGACCGTATTTCATTTGATTGTGAGTATCATTGTCATAAGCGTGCCTGTAAAACCCCGAACCTTCGTGCAGATTTAAAACAAAGTCACTTTTTTGCATATATTCCTTTACGACAGCGACCACTAGATCTTCATAAAAGTTTCCACCAGCCACTGTAGTATGGTCAAAACGCCTGTTCATATCGACATTTAAAAAGCGTCTGTTCGCCATAATCGCCGGCAGATTCGTGCGAGGGAGTAAAGTTATTGTTCCGTTTTCGATAGTTACATCTGCGAAGTAGTCAGCCGCTAAAAAAGACGATTTCTCATCACCATGAATACCACCTATTATCAGTAGAGAAGCGCCTGGCTTATCCCCTTTTATAGTATAGACATCCAGCTCATAGTTCGTGCCGGAAAAATATGTCGTTTTGGAAGTGGGTGCAGAGTAAAGGTCGAGATAAGAATATATAGTTATTATGGAGAGAAGTGCTAAACACCGAACTATTTTGGGTAAAGGTTTTTTAGTTTTATTCATATTTTCCTATTGGATAGAAGCAGAGTATGACTAGCAGTATTTTTTATGGATTTAGTGCAGATGAAGTGATTTCTTTCACACGAGGGGTTTCTTCCCATTCCTCTTGTATGATAATCCAGTCATTTGGGAGTCTTTTTAACACAAGTTGTTTTTTACCAAAACTTTTCAATGTAGTTGTTGTGTAATCTTGATAAAAAGAAACTAGAAGCAAATTGTCTGCATAATAAAAAGATAAATCAAAGACATCGAGTTTTATTTCATTATTTGGATTAAATATGCGGGTTTTGTGCTTTACCCACTGGGTATAGTCCATTTTTTGCCGAACTGTGTGAAAGTCGTCTGCATAGAAAGAGAGGTAAGTCTCTATATCTTGTTTTTGCCAGACATCTTGCCATTTTTCTAAAAAGGCATTTATATCAAGAATCTCTTTTTCGAGGGAAGTAATGGTTCGCCATTCTAATTCCTCGTTAATGATGACAGGGATTTTTTCGAATTCTAATTCTTCAGTAAAATAAATGATCTCGCTATTCTCAAATCTGACACAACCCTCAGTATCAAATGACACCATTTCTGTATCAGAACCATGTATCCATATCCCTGAACCTGTCTTTTTTAGCAGTTTATCCAGCTGGTTGGGGTAGTTTAGCACAAAAGCACCACTACCGTATTTTGCAGGTAGTTTTGCCTCCTCGATGAATCTCTGAGTGATATAAAGCCCTTCTGGTGTCTTTAAATCATCCCTGCGGAATTTATTACCAGTAGCTTTTCCAGAAGAAATTCGAAATGTCTTCACTATCTCGATACCCGTGAAATTCTCTTTGAATCTATACAAAGCACTATGTTGTTCCTTTTTTTCCACTATCAGCAAATATTGTCCGTAATCTTGCTCCATGTCAAAGAGAAAATTTATGTATTCGAATGGAACAGATCCGGACTTGATCTCCCACTTTATGCTGATGGTGTCTGGTTTCGGGACTACTATCTCAACTGGTGGTTTAGGTGGCGTTATCACTTCTGGGGGTTTGCTCACCGTCCACTCCTCGTTCAAAATCCTCCATTCCAAGTCTTTTCGCACCCATATCATAGTCTTTATCCCGAAATCTTGGTAATTTCCTGACTGGTAATCCTGATACATTTCTATCAATATTCGGTTGTTTTCGATAGTATGCTTTAAATCTGAAAATTCTATGTTAATAGGTTGTTTTCTGGCAAATACCCTTCTTTTATGAGAGACCCATTCCTCATAATTCATGCCAGAAGTTACAGATTCAAAATCTTCTGTGTAATACTGCAAATATTGTTCTATATTTTGCGATTCCCAGCTGATTTTCCAGCTCGTGAAAGCATGCTCAAAGGGGTTTGAGTTTATAAAGGTTTGCACTTCTGCTTCTGCGGACACTCGTCTATAAAAACAGAGCATAAAAAACAACCAACACAAGCTTGCGAAAGCTTTCTTGACTTGATTTCTCACTAACTTACGACTAGCCCTATATCTATCTTTTCGTAATAAAAATCTCATTTACAACCACCATTTTCATATCAAGGCAAATTTTTGGAATTATGTTTATTTGTCAAGGAAATTCGGAAATTTGTAACCGAAAATAAATATTTCGTAGGGAACGGTTGGAGTGGAGAGCGGGACGCTCTCTGCTCCAACCGTTCACTACGAAACTTCATATCTTTTTATAGAGAAAAAATAAAGGTTCAAATCCTAAAGTAGCTTGTAGCCTGTCGAAGTATGTTAAGCAGTGGTTTTCGGGTATGATATCTGTGTAGCCTTGTTGAGACATATTTATAAAGTCTTTGCTTTCAACGAAGACGGTTTTTATCCATTCCGCATAATCAGGGCAGTCTGTCGATATGTGTAAATAATTACCAGACTTAAGTAAATAATACAGGGTATCTATGAAATTATGCTGGAACAATCTGCGTTTATGATGTCTTTTTTTGGGCCAAGGGTCCGGGTGATAGATGATGATTTGGTCTATCGAGTCGGGGGATAGCACACTTGTTATTTCACTGTCTATGAACTTATTCCACAGTCGGACATTCGGATGCTTTAGTATATCTAACTTTTTGAGTGTAGTGACGATTCTCTTGTTTTTTAGCTCAATACCTATAAAGTTCTGTTCGGGGTGAAACTGTGAATTGAGGGCGATAAATTCCCCTTTACCTGACCCAATTTCCATAGAAATAGGTCTGTTGTTTCCAAAAATAGTTGATAAATCAAGGGGGCTACCTTGGCTTTCCTTTATAACGAAATATTCTATTTTTTGGTCTATTACAAATTCTCCATACCCACGAAATCAGTGTCCTCGGACGAATGTATTGGAGAGCGAGGACACACTTTCCACTATTATGTTCGTCCGAAGGACACAGTATCTCAAATTTACTTTAGCAGTACCATCTTCTTGGTTGACAGATAGTCATCAGTTTTCAAGCGATAAAAGTAAATACCGCTTGATACGGATTTCTGAGAGTCGTCTTTGCCATTCCACGTAACGGTGTGCCGACCTGCGGACATGCTTTCTTCTATCAGTGTCCTTATTTTTTGCCCTT
>WRIO01000112.1 GCA_009782695.1 Candidatus Cloacimonadota bacterium | reverse complement strand
GGCAGGCTTTGAGAAATATACCGCTCCGATACTTGAAGTGCTAAATAATATGGGGGTAAACGCAGTGTTAGAGGGCAGGAATGACCTCTGCATAAACGGGCGGAAGTTTTCGGGCAATGCGAAATACCTCTCAGAAAAATCACTGCTCCAGCACGGGACTTTACTATTTACATCAGCTCTAACTGATTTATCATTAGCACTAAACCCAGATAAACAGAAGTTTACAGACAAGGCAGTAAAGTCTGTGGCAAGCCGGGTCACCAATATATCAGAGCACTTATCAGTCGCTATCGACCTGGAAACCTTTACACACAAGATAATCGAGCATATTTTGGCGACCTTTCACCAGACAGCGTTTTATGATCTGTCGGCAGGAGATATAGCAAGTATAGAGCAGTTAGTCACCGATAAATACAGCACTTGGGAGTGGAACTATGGCAGCTCGCCTGCTTATGATTACAGCAAAACTATTCGCACTGCTGGGGGCACTCTCACAGTGTCTCTGATAGTGAAAAAAGGCGTGATAGAAAAGCTAAATTTTAGTGGTGATTTTTTTACAAAAGCAGATATAGATGACTACGAAACTTTATTTTGCAAGTGTCCGCACAATATAGAATGCGTAAAGCTTCAGCTCGAAGAGTTCCCCCCTGAAAATGTGTTTATAAATATTTTTGCAAACGATTTAATAATGGCTCTGTTTTAAGGTGCATGTTCCCGGTCCGTTATTCTAAGTGAAGCGACAGAGGACAAATTACAAGTCATTGGTATTTTGTCAGTTGTAATTACCAACGAAGTTGGTGGACGGGGTGGATAAAAAAAACTACATCGGTTCGAAGGACACAATATTTGTGCCTTTAGGCACTACATATCAATAGAAACCAGATACCAAAATATATCCATTTTCGCCCAAAACAGCTCCGCTGTTTTGACGGAAAAGGAATTTTGTCGGTGTGTAGCGTTTCTACCAACATAACGCACCTAACTGTGCTAGAAGGAGTGCTTCACACAGATGAAAGCACTTCGTGCAGTTGAGGACAAACTTCGTTTGTCGTTGAGGAGCTTCGCTCGTTGAAAGTTTAGAAAAGCAAACATTCACATTTTCCTCATTCTGCGTAGCAGACATATCCTCCACATCTTAGTGGGGAGCCTGAGGCTCCCCGTTACAAAGGTGTGCTGCGCACGGATGTAGATTTTTTTAACCACCCCGTCATTTTTCCGCAAGCTCCAAAATGCCACCCCTCCAAAATTGGATGGGAATTTATCGGTGTCCTTCGGACAGATGTTTCGGAAGGCTTAGGTAATCCTTCCCTACGATAAGAAAATTTTTGTAATACTCCATTTTTTTTATAGTTTAATATATAAAAACTAAATATATAGGAGTTCTATATTCATGATAAGTCTTCAAAATCTTGTGAAAGATTATGGGAGTTTGAGAGCTGTGGACACTATCAATTTCACTATAAACGAGGGTGAGATATTGGGTTTTCTGGGTCCAAACGGCGCAGGAAAATCTACCACTTTGAAAATGATAACCTGCTTTCTCACGCCCACAGAAGGTAATATTCAGATCGACAAATACAATGTCATCGAGCATAGCAAAGAAATACGCAAAATGATCGGCTACCTTCCCGAACACAACCCACTTTATCTCGAAATGACGGTGTATGATTACCTAAAATTCGTGTCTGAAGTGCGGGAAATCAAAGAAAAAGATTTCAAAAAAGTGCTGACCAGCACTATCAAAAAATGCGGGTTAAATGAAGTGATTTCACGCCCGATAAAGACCCTGTCAAAGGGTTTTCGCCAGCGTGTAGGCATAGCCCAAGCTATCATTCACGACCCAAAAATATTGATCTTAGACGAGCCAACTTCGGGGCTGGACCCAAATCAAATCATAGAAATACGCGATTTGATATTAGAGCTTGGCAGAGAAAAGACGCTCATCATCTCCAGCCACATATTGCAAGAAGTCGAGGCTGTTTGCGGCAGAATAGTCATCATAAACAAAGGCAAGATAGTCGGCTCTGGTAGCACAGAAGAGCTACGTATGAGTAATCAACAACAGGCAAAACTAAATCTGGAACTGCTTGCCCCACAGAGCGAGATAGAGAGTATGAGAGCAGCCTTCCCACAGCTAAAAATAGCTATCAACGAAGTGGCAGGAGACAGCTGTTGCCTTGAAATCACTTATCCCAGCGTAACTGATTACCGCAAAGACATATACAATTATATCAAACAGCAAGACTGGACTATCCTAGAAATGCAGCGTCATATTAGCAGCTTAGAGGATGTATTCCGCAATCTAACAGTAGGAGGTGCCTAATGAGTAATGCCTTTATCATAGCCAAAAAAGAAATGATGATGTATCTGAATTCGCCTGCTTCGTATGTAGTGCTGTTTGTGTTTTTGATCATCAGCAGTTGGTTCTTTGCTAGCCCTATCTTTTTGATAAATCAATCCACTATGAACACCCTGTTCTCCATCGTCCCGATAGTGTATATCTTCTTCATCCCTGCTATCACTATGAACCTAATATCCCGTGAAAAAGACAGCGGAACTATCGAGACACTCACCACCTTCCCGCTATCTGACAAGGAGATCATCATAGGCAAATTTATCTCCTCTGTGGTGCTACTCAGCATGGGCTTACTACTAACCATTGTGCATTTTCTGACCATAACGATTTTAGGTCAAAATGTCGATTACGGCTCTATCTTCTGCGGATATATCGGGCTGTTTTTAATGGGTGCAGCATACAGTGCTATCGGTATATTCAGCTCCACTCTGTCAAACAACCAGATTATCGCCTTTATCATCTCACTTTTGATCATATTTTTCCTGTTCATAGTGAAGTTCATCTTGTTCTTTTTGCCCGGCTCAATGGGTGAATTTTTCCAATACATCAGCAGTGATTATCACTTCTCGAATATGTCACGCGGTATCATAGACTCCCGCAACCTGATATATTTTGGTAGCCTTATCACTGTGTTTCTCACGCTCGCTATCACTATGATGGAATCAAAGAATTGGAAATAAAGAGGTAAGAAATATGAAAAAAACAGACAAAAACTCAGCTATCACGAGCCTGGCTATCTTTATAGCTATCGTGATCATCATAAATATAATTAGCCTGCGAGTATTCTTTCGCATAGACTGTTCGAAGGGGAAAATCTACTCGCTTTCGCAGGCAAGTAAAACTGCTATCAAAAACCTCGAAGACCGCCTAACCGTAAAGGCTTATTTCACCAGCGACTTGCCACCAGACCTTGCCAATGTCCGTCGCTACACCAAAGACTTGCTAGACGAATATAAAAACTATTCAAACGGTAAGTTCCGCTTCGAGTTTATCGACCCGAAAGACGAAAACAAGCTAAAAGAAGAGGCTCAAAAAAATGGTGTGCCACCGGTGAATGTCCAAATGCGAAAGAGCGACAAATTGGAAGTCTTGCAAGCATACCTGGGGCTCGTTTTTAGCTACAACGACAAAACAGAAGCGATACCACTTGTGCAAGAGTCACGCGGTTTGGAATATGAAATCACCAAAGCTATAAACAAAATAGCCTCTATAAATCTGCCTTCGATAGCCTTTTATGGCTTGACGCCTGATATTCCCCCAAATGACCCGCGTATGATGTGGTTTATGCAGCAGCAACAAGACAGATATCAGCATGCCAAAGAAAGCATACGGCAGAACTATGAGATGGTAAACACAGATTTAAACTCTCCTATCGACCCGTCTGCCAGCACTTTGGTGTTTTCGGGAGTGGTTGACTCGCTTACTGTAGAGCAGCTTTACCACCTGGACCAGTTCATAATGTCAGGGAAAAATGTACTGTTTTTCCAAGACAGGGTAAATGCCGATTTGCAGACCCAGAATGCCCAATCTATAAACTCCAATATCTTTGACTTTTTGGCTCATTATGGCGTTAAAATCCAAGACAATCTGGTTATGGACGCTGTAAACACAAAGGTCAATGTCCAAACCAGACAAGGCATTTTCTCGGTGAATACTCCTATGGATTATCCATTTTTCCCGCTCTCAAACGATATAAATAAAAAGCACCCTGTAGTGTCACAGCTCGGAAACTTGCAATTTATCTTTGTGTCCGAAATCGACACGACAAATATAGCAAGCAATGTTACCTTCACACCGCTAATTTACACCAGCAAAAGCACAGCAGTTACACCCGGACCACGTTATAATATCTATGTGCAGCAGTTCCAAGACAAAGGCTGGATGAATAGATTGCAGCCCATTCGCAGAACCGTCGGTGGTGCGTATGAAGGCTTTTACACCAGCTTTTTTGCGGATAAAGATATACCATTTAAAGGTCCTGACTTTATATCAGAAGGATTTGCTAAGCTGATTGTGGTCCCTGATATGGACTTTATCAGTAGTCAAGGCGCCGGCAATAACCCCACAAATATGGACTTTTTGCTAAATGCAGTTGACTATCTCAGCAACAACGAAGCTCTGATAGCTCTGCGTTCTCGTGAAGCAGTTTACAAGCCGCTCAATGTGGAAAAGCTACTAAAAGTCGATGAGCTGACACCTGAAGGAAAAGAGAAAAAGATTGCCCGCACGCAGAGGTTTATCCGCGTAACAAATATCATCTTGCCTTCTATACTATTAGTGCTATTTGGCTTATTCTGGTATAGAAGAGAAATAGATAGAAGAAGGAGAATAAAAGAGATTTATGAATAAGAAAAATATAATCCTCATCATAGTTCTACTAGCAGCAGTAGGGGTATTGCTGATATCACGCTCCTGCGAAAGCGTGGAAAAAAGGTTTGAGATATTCCCTTTTAAAGCAGCCGATGTCGGCAGAATAGAGATAAAAGACCCGAATAATATCATAAACCTAGCCCATATCGACAATGTGTGGATGGTGGAGCACCCCATCAAGACACAAGCAAAAGAAAGCCAGGTAACCCGCTTCTTTGAAAGCTTTATGACCCTAACGGCTTCTACGACTTTTCAGTCTGAAGCTGTGTCGCGCCGCGAGTTTTACAATGTCGATAGCACAGGCGTGCAGGTAACTCTTTATGATAAAACTAATAAAAG
>WRIO01000111.1 GCA_009782695.1 Candidatus Cloacimonadota bacterium | reverse complement strand
GTATGAATCCGAAATCTTTGAAAGACCCTTTGTGCGATCTTTACCTCTACTAAAAACTTCAAGTTTACTTAGATTAGAAACTAATGGATATTATGATTTGACAGAATGGGCAGTGGCACAAGGAACAACAGCAAATGCTCTTTGGGAACTAAATCCTTGGATAAATATCTCCCGCACAAATCAAGGTCGATATTCAAAGATAAATCATTTTTTGATACCCCCTGGTAAGTATGAAGTATTAGTTCCCCTTGGGGTTACACCAGACTATGAAAAGCTAGCACAAGTAGAAAAGAAGTTTTTAGTTAAAAATAACTCACCCTATATTATCGGTGACTCCACCAAACATGTAGTGCAAAAAGGGGAGACATTGTCACATATTGCTAAAAAATACGGCATCAAAGTAGATGATATAAAGCGTTGGAACGGTTTAAAGAGTGACACGATTATAGCGGGAAAAACGTTGAATTTGCAAGCCAGTAAGACCACTACTCCCACAGGAAATACTAGCAAAAAATATAAAGTAGTAGCAGGTGACACTTTGTCATTAATTTCAGCAAAATTAGGCGTCAGCACAAAACATTTGATGACTAAGAATGGTTTAAAATCTGATGTAATACGACCAGGTCAAGTATTAGAATATTAAATGATAAGTAAAAATGAAAATTTGGGGTTAGGTGTCAGGCAAATGACTTTGATAGATCTTGATGATATTTACAGCATAGAATCAAATAGTTTTCCAGATCCATGGGCAAAAGTCACCATCGAAGACTCTATCAAAAAATTGGAATCTTATGCCTTGTGCTACTTGAATTCTGGTGAAATAGTTGGTTACCTAATAGGTTATGGTTCAGAGGAAGCTTACAGTATCTACAACATAGCTATAAAATCCTTTTATCAACGTAGAGGCTTTGCTACCTACCTACTACAAACTGTGATGCAGCATCATAAAAAGCTGTATGAACACTACCTTTTGGAAGTGCGCAGAAGCAATATCAAAGCTGCCAATCTTTATTTTAAACTAGGTTTTAAAATCATTTATACACGAAGAAATTATTACACAAACCCGTTGGAAGACGCTGTAGTTATGCAGTTTACTATCAAAAACAGAATGATCGAGCAAGCAGTGGAAGATAGCTCAAAAGGAGATAACTCGTGAAAAAATATGACTTTTTAGTGATTGGGTCAGGTATCGCAGGATTGGTGTTTGCTTTGGAAGTAGCTAAACTCGGCAGTGTAGCTGTTCTGTGTAAAAAAGCTCTTCATGATTGCAACACAGATTATGCACAAGGAGGCATAGCAGCTGTGCTTGACCATAGTGATAGCTATGAAAACCATATTAACGACACTTACCAAGCAGGTGTGGGATTAGGCAAGATAAATGTGATCAAGGAAATAGTAACTAGTGGACCTGATGCTATACAGTTTCTGATAGACATAGGAACAAACTTTACCAAAAAAATGCCAAATATTGATAGCTCTATCGAGAACCTATCCCTTACCCGTGAAGGAGGGCACTCAAACCAGCGGGTTGCCCATGTTGCCGATTCCACTGGTAATGAGATAATGCTTGCATTACTTGAAGCGTGCCAACGAAATAATAATATTACTATATATGAAAACCATTTGGCGATAGACTTGATCACCCAGCATCATATATTGCAAAACGATGGCTTTATCCCAGGTATCACATGCTGGGGAGCTTATGTCCTCGATACTGTAAACCATAAAATAGAGATATTTACTGCCAATAAAACTATGCTAGCTAGCGGGGGTGGAGCTCAGGTCTATCGTAACAACACGAACCCTGATGTGGCAACTGGTGACGGTATAGCTATGGCAAGTCTAGCCGGTGCTCGGGTGGCAAATATGGAGTTCGTGCAGTTTCACCCTACAGCTTTTTACTCTGATAGTCAAAAGACTTTCCTCATCACTGAAGCATTACGTGGAGAAGGGGCAACCCTCAGACTACAAGATGGGTCTACCTTTTTAGAAAAATATCATAAATCTGGTAATCTAGCACCTCGTGATGTGGTTTCGAGTGCTATCCATTTTGAGCTAATGAAACGGGATGAGAGGTTCGTTTACCTTGATGCTACAGCTATACCTGTTGAAAAACTAAAGACACATTTCCCGTATATTGACAAAAAATGCAAAACAATGGGTATCGACTTCACAAAAGATTATATACCCGTAGCTCCTGCTGCTCATTATTTCTGTGGTGGTATCTTAGCAACCATAGACGGTGAGACAGATATACGAAACTTGTATGCTTCTGGCGAAGTAGCTTGCACAGGATTGCATGGGGCAAATAGACTGGCGTCAAACTCTTTACTGGAGGCTGTAGTAGTCTCCCTTCGGGCTGCTCGTTGCAAAGATATAAACGAAAAAATCGACTTCCCACCGATACCACAGTGGCATCAGGAAAAGGGTTTTAACGAAAACGAATGGGTCGTGATAGCTCACAACCGAGAAATATTAAAACATACTATGCAAAACTATGTTGGAATAAATAGGTCCAGAAAACTTTTAATCTACGCCCAAAATAAACTGGACTCTATTTTCCGGGAAATAAACAATTTTTACTTGCACAACAGTGTCCGAAAAGAAGTGGTGGAGACTAGAAATCTTGCTATCATAGCAAACTTGATCATCAAGTCTGCTTTAAGCCGAAAAGAGAGCAGAGGGCTACACTATGTGATAGAATACCCTGTGGCAAATGATCAGGTGTATAAAAGAGACACGATAATCTAATAAGATATGCATGCAGATAAAAGGATATTGGAAATATAAATGAAAGGTTTGTTTATTACATTTGAAGGAACAGAAGCTTGTGGCAAGTCAACTCAAGCCAATCTTTTAGCAGAAAGGTTGCTAGCAGAAGGGCATTCTGTCACTTTAACCAGAGAGCCTGGTGGCACAGCGATTTCCGAAAAAATCAGAGAAATACTCTTAGATCTAAACAACTTTGTGATGGCACCACAGACAGAGCTTTTGCTATTTTTAGCAGCAAGGAATCAGCATGTTTATGAGCTGATAAAACCGAATTTAGCAAATAATATGATAGTAATCGCTGATAGATTTAGCGATTCGACTATAGCATATCAAGGAGTTGCCCGAGATATAGATTTAAAAGTAATAAATTATTTAAATGATTTTGCCACTTATGGTTTAAAACCAGATTTGACATTTTTACTCGATATACCCATAGAAAAGACCAAAGAAAGGGTATTAAACAAAAAAAAGGATAGAGTAGAGCTGGAGTCTTTTGAGTTTCATCATAAAGTGCGAAAAGCTTTTTTGAAGTTAGCAAAAAAAGAAGATAGAATAGTGCTGCTAAATGGAACAAAGAATATAGCAGAACTAAAAGAAGAGATTTATAATATAGTCAAAAAGAGAATCAAGGAGCAATAATGACAAAGATTTTAAAAGCTAATAAAATAACATTTTATGTATTTATTTTGATATGGTTTATCACCGGTAGTATTATTTTTAATTACTCGATAGTGAATGCTGCAAGTATAGAAGATAAAAAGGCGAATGTCAATTACCGAAGCCTGTTTACTGAAGTGTTGTGGCGATTACAAACATTCTATGTAGATGAGCTACCACAAAAAGAAATGATAGAATATGCCATAGACGGTATGCGAGCAGTGGCACGAGAAGATTCTGTGGAGGTAGAACATTTTATCTTTCTAGAAGAAGAGATTGATAGCAACTCAGATCAAAGAGCTGTCAGACAGAGAAATGAAGCGAAATATTTTTCTTTTTTTGAGCAAGAGTTGAAGCGACTGATCAGCGAACATGAAGATACTTATAGTATGCAAGATTTTTTGGAAGGTGCTATCGAAGGTATGCTTTACAATGTCGACCCACATACAAACTTTTTTAGCCCCGAGGATTTCGATAAATTTAAAACAGAAACAGAAGGGGAATTTGGGGGATTGGGTATCACAATCGACACCCAAGGTGATTATATCACTGTGGTTTCACCGATGGAAGGCACCCCTGCCTATAAGATGGGTATCCTGCCAGGAGACAAAATAGTCACTGTCGACGGAGTAAATGTGGTGGGTATGCCGCAAGAAGATGTGATAAAGAGGATGAGAGGACCAAAGGATACGAAAGTAATCATAGGCATAGATAGACCTGGTGTGCCACAACTTTTGGAGTTTAATATCACCCGTGACATCATCAAGCTAAAGAGCATACCTTATGCCTTCAAGCTCGATAATGGCGTAGGGTATATAAAGCTTAGGACTTTCAACGCACACACGACCACAGAGCTCCGAGAAGCCTTAAATATATTGGAAAGTGAAGGTATCAGTGGTCTGCTTTTAGACTTACGATTCAACGGTGGTGGGCTGCTGACCGAAGCTGTGGACACAGTAAATGAATTTATCGGACCTGGCAAATTAGTGGTATCAACAAAGGGACGCATGCCACAGTCTAGCTATGAGATATACACCAAAGCGAATAGGATGCGGTCTGGTTATCCCATCGTAGTGCTGATAAATGAAGCCAGCGCAAGTGCTTCGGAAATCTTTGCTGGCTCTCTGCAAGATTGGGACAAAGGCTTGATAGCAGGGAAACAGTCCTTTGGAAAAGGCTCTGTGCAACAGTTGGTTCCACTGTCTCAAGGTTATGGTCTAAAAGTCACTGTGTCGAAGTATTACATAAAATCAGGACGTTGTATACATAAAGATATAAATGATAAGCTTTTTAGAGGAAAAAAGGTCAGCCAAGAAGAGAGGGACGCCATCGCAAAGGATATAGAAGAACATAGCTATTTCACAGAGAATGGGCGACGGGTAAAAGGTGGTGGAGGCATAGTTCCGGATATCGAGATAGATGCGCAATTGCTTGGCACCTTAGAAAGAGAGCTAAGGCGAAACAACCTGTTCTTTGAATATTCTATCGATTATTATACAAAGCACTCTGATAGTCTGACACTTGACTTTACACCTGACGAAAATATGATGAATGAGTTTTTGGCACTAGCTACCGAAAAAGGTATCACTTGGGAGCAGACAGCCCTTGACAGTGCCTACACCTTTATAGAAACATCTCT
>WRIO01000110.1 GCA_009782695.1 Candidatus Cloacimonadota bacterium | reverse complement strand
GTCAGGATTTTGCTTGTCCCTTTTCATATAAAAAGCCTTGAAATCTTTGGGCCATTTTTCGATAAAGACAGGCACATCTGAGTGCTGTGTCAGCATCACTTCATCAGCCGCTCCAAAATCGTCTTTTTCGTTCATAGTAGAGCCATTTGCCCTTAGATATTGCACTGCTTCTGCGTGCGTCATCCTTTTAAAAGGTGCATCCGCTTTGCGTAGCTTGTCAATATCTCTCTCCAAAACCTGCAATTCTTTTAGGTTTTTAGATAGGACAGACTGTATCACAAACCGTATCAATGCCTCTTGTATATCCATATTTTCGTCATGCTCCACAAAGGCTGCTTCGGCGTCCATCATCCAAAATTCTGTCAGGTGTTTTCGAGTTTTGCTCTTTTCCGCTCGAAAAACGGGACCAAAGTCATACACACGGCCAAAGCTCATGATACCAGCTTCTAAATACAATTGACCGGACTGGGATAGGTAAGCTGTCCCCTCATCAAAATAAGGGACTTCAAACAGGGTGGTTGTCCCCTCGCAAGCATTTGGGGTGAGGATAGGTGAATCAAATCGATAGAAATTGTTTGTGTTTAAAAACTCACAGATAGCAAAATAGCAAGTATGCCGTATTTTCAATATTGCATTTTGTTTGGCAGAGCGTAACCATAGATGTCTATTCTCGAGCAAAAAATCTGGTCCGTGTTCCTTTTTAGCGATAGGGTAATCTATGGCTATTTGCACTGGTTGAACATCAGTAATATCTACTTCAAACTCGCCTTCTAACTTTTGATGTTTTTTCGGCTTACCGGTGATGATCACTGAGGATTCCAAGGTCAAGGTCTCTGCCAAGGCAAACTTCTCATCACCCAAAGCTGGCTTAAATGCTACGCATTGCACTTCTCCTGACCCGTCTCGAAATATGATAAAGAGCAGTTTGCCACTGGAACGAACATTTCGCACCCAACCTTTTAGCACCACTTCTTCATCTATATGTTGGCTTAAATCTTTTACTAATATATGTTTCATTTACTATCCTTATAAAGTTATTTTCTCTTTGTTGATGATATCCATTATTTGCAGGGCAACCTCTAATGCACGCTTGCCATCGTGACCATCCACGATAGGTTTTGTTTGGTTATTTATAGCATTCACAAAAGCTTCCAGTTCTAAAGTGAGAGCGTCTTTTCCCCCTTCGGGAGCTTTTATTTCTTGCATATCTACGCAGTCTTCCAGGCTAACATCTGGGCTACCGGCTAAAAGCAGTGGCAAGATGGTGTAAATCTTTGGTGATTTTTTTAGTATCTGCACTTTTTTATTTTGAAAATCGACTGCTATATAGGCGTCTTTTTGGAAAAACCTAATCTTTCTTTCACGCTGCATAGAGATACGGCTGGCGGTGACATTTGCTATCGCCCCATTTTCAAATTCTAAGCGGGCATGGGCTATATCTATGCTCGGTGTGAGTATCCCCACCCCTTTTGCCCTAATTTCTTTGATAGGACTATCGATAAAGCTCATGATCAGGTCGATGTCGTGTATCATCAAATCAAGCACCACAGGGACATCCGAACCGCGATGAGTGAAGGGAGCGAGCCTATGCGTCTCGATAAACATAGGGTTGTGTATCTCGTGAGCCACTTCCATTATCACTGGATTAAATCGTTCTATGTGCCCCACCTGTATCTTTAGCTTTTTCTCTTCTGCTATTTGGAGTAGCTTTTCTGCCTGTTCATTTGTGCTGGTGATAGGCTTTTCTAAAAAGACATGACATCCTTTTTCGAGTGCTGGTTTTGCTAAATCATAGTGATAGGTTGTAGTGGCTGCTATATCGACAGCATCGGCGTCATTCAGCATATATTCATAGTCATCATAAGCTCGAACATGATACAAATCTGCTATCTCCTTTGCCCGCTCTTTCACTTTATCATACACACCTATAAATTCACAGTTTTCCATACCAGAAAATATACGGGCATGATGTTTCCCAAGGTGACCCACACCAACCACACCGACCTTTAACATAGTTTAACTCCTTTATTTACAATACAATGCAAATCTTTAAAAGGGCGGTGGTTTGTCAAGGGAAATGTTCATAAACAAGTTCCTACAAAAGAAAATCATCAGCTAGATAGCTAACTAAATGAATATTAAGACATTGCGGTTTGCTATCTATGCTACATTAAACCTTTTAGAAGATATTACTTCATCAGCAACATCTTCTTGATGTCCTGGTCTGTGTCTGTTTTAAACTGGTAGAAATAGATACCGCTACTGACCTGCTGTCCCTGCTCATTTTTTCCATTCCAGACTATTTTATGATTCCCTGCTGTGTATGGGCTATTTATAAGTTTCTTAACCCTTTGACCCTTTATATTGTAGATATTCAGCTCTACTTTGCTGTCAGCAGGTATGGTGAAGGCGATTGTGGTCTCCGGGTTGAAAGGGTTTGGGTAATGACTGGTCGAGAATACAAGAGGTTCAGAGGGGATTTCGATAGGTGGCTCAGCATCAGGGAAAAAGGAGCTATTTATTTTGCTTAAAATATCAGCTTCTAAGCTCTGATACTCTGCGAAAGTAGAGGGTTGATGATGTGATAACGGTGGATCAGTTCTAGTCCCACCTGATACTAATCGGTAGTAGCAATAAGCTTGATTTAGCTTTGCATACAAGCCCTCTATTTCATTCGGCGGGTCGGAAATGATCACATCATATAGAATGATAGCTTCTGCATAGTTTGTGTCAAACATTTGGGTCAATGCACTGATAGTCAGCACGATATCGACCAAATTCTCGTGAGCTAACTCTCCTAAATACTCGGCTAACACACCCAGCGCTACGCCAGATAAGGTTCTCAAAATATACACCATCCCAATACCCCTCTCCGACTGCACAATATAATTTTGAGGTGCTGTCAAGCTTGAAACTACTTTGGGATATAACTATTCTATCTCCAGGCTGCTGGTCTATAATATCTATGTTTCCAATGATTTGTGTCGAATCTGCTACTGTAAAAAATGCTCTGATTTGATATATTGACCGTGCTACATTCATTTAACTCTAAAGTGCTAGCACATAAAATAAAAGTCGCATTGTTTACAGATAGATTTGATTGATTTAACAGCTTTATTTCACTGTTTTCTGATAAGAGTTCCCCATTACCAGAGACAGCAAAGGTGCTGTTGTTAAACTCGAATGAAGTGCTATTCAATGTCAGGACTGCCTCATTTTGAACAGTAAAACTTACTGTTTCAAAACAAGCTTCACTGTCTATTATCTCACTATCGGAGGACACTTCGACACTCATATTCGTAAAGGTAGAGTTGCGTATCAACACACGGGAATCCTCAACGATATAAAGCGCCCCCATATCGTGAATGGTAGCATTTTCTATCAGGACAACACTATTGGATAGCACTAAGTTCTCTATACCTGATATATCCCCACTTAGTCGCACACAGTCCTCACTTTCAAAGTCCTCATCACCACGGCTGTCGAATATATAGATGCCGTCCCAGTTTTTGTTCATTTCCTCATCTTCGTCAAAGGTTATCTCATTCATACCTGAACTTACGCAAGTAAGCTCATCCATTCTCAATATACTATTGTTAAATACTAACCTGTCGCCTTCTAAATATTCAGGATCTGTCCATATGAGTCCATTACTATCTTGATAGCCTATTATTGAGGTCGAATCTGATAAAGTTATTGAACTATTTGTAAAAATAAACCCACTTCTATTTGATAAACTAATTGAACTATTTGTGAACTCCCATAAAACATTAGACTGTGATAAGCATTCTGTGGCATTAAGCTCTATTTTTGATCGTGTAAAATGTGTGTCAAAATGCGTTCTGGTACTATCTTCTAATATAAATTCAAAACCACTTCCAAAACCATTTAACATAATATTATCTACTTTTATTCCAGAATAAGGATACCTTAGTTTTCCCTTTCGGTAGAAAAAACCATATTGATAATTTTGGGCATCGGCACCTGTGATATCTCCCAAAACTGTTACAATAGCATCATTGTCCACTATGTATATCTTATCTAATATTGTATCTGCAGGGATTTCAATATCGCTCGTTATTAAAACAGCTTCACTTATGACATTCAATACAGCATTATGTGCATTTAACCTCCCTCTCGTTGACACTAATCCTTGTAGTGCTGGTTCGATATCTGTCCCCCACAGTAGCCAGTCTTTCATTTTTAAAGCTAAAGCCCCAGGGATAGAAGAGTATGAATTGATAAGAGATGAACTCGCTGCTGCATACATCATGGAAATTGTCCCTGTGACATGGGGAGCAGCAACGGATGTACCAGAAGGTTCCTTTAATACATTTGGGTCTTGATTAGGTACAGTCAGATCATTTGGGAAATCTGGGTCATTTGTATCTATAAAGCTCGGGATTCTACTACCTGGAGCACCTAAATGAACCCTAGATGCATTGAAATTTTATAAAGACCATAAAGTCCCATTTTTATTTGTTGCAGCTACTAATATTATATATTCTGATTCAATATCTTGAGGTAAAATTGACATGGAAGTGATATCTGAACCATAATTTCCCGCGGCCATGATTGTTAATACCCCAGCCTGTCCAAGACTGTTGATTAAATCTGATATTTCATTACGTTTCACCACATAGTCACTATATGAATGATAATTTTGTATTGATAGGGCTAAATTAACAGCGACAAAATAAGCCCCTCTTTCTCCTGAAGTACTGTTATATAAGTCTCTACTTTCTAAAACATACCTTAAAGCTTTTATTAAATCCTCTGGATACCAGAGAGTGTCAGGGTTAGTGTTCGAAATATCTATCGGAAAATGTTTAACATTAAAATCTAGTCCAATGCCTGTCAACCCATATTGATTATTACCCATAGCAGCTATGATATTAGAAATGTGTGTCCCATGAACATACCCCCGTACATTGGCAAAATCTATAAGGGTTTGATTTGGGTGTAAAGTACCTGGAGTATAAGCCAATTCACTAGTAAAGAACCCTACATTAAAATGAGCATTCCACCCCCAGTGATCATTGTTATATCCATTTCCATCAAAATCCTCTTCA
>WRIO01000109.1 GCA_009782695.1 Candidatus Cloacimonadota bacterium | reverse complement strand
AACTATAGTTTTATCTTCTATTTTTTCAGTTTGATATCTAGTATCAAGGTCAGGTTTGGTAATTGGTTCCTCTGCAATATTACCGAAGTTATCTAAATCGTCCAGAGTCAGAGATTTCCCACTCTGAAAGTTCCTATTGTAGCTAACTTCCACAGCAGAACCAGATTTTTCTGGTTCATTAGCCCTTGGTAATGGTTTGGGTTCATCGTGGAAGACTGTCATTTTAGGTGGGTCATTAAAAACCACTGACCCTGTAGGATTTGATTTTTCAGGTTGTTTGGGCTTATTTTCTACTGGAGGGATGATGTTTTGTTTTATCTCTTGTTGCGGTGTCGCTATTTTTAGTGGGTCATTAAGAATTACTGATTCTGTGGGTTTCTCTTTTTTAGTTTGTTTAGGTTGATTTTCTATAGGAGGATTGCTGCTTGAACTCATAACCTGTTGTTGAACAGGTGTGTTAGGTGGGTCTTTAATAAAAAGTGGTTCTGAGGGTTCAGAGATATTGTGTTGCTTTTTTTCATCTTCGGCTGAAGGGGTGAATATCGGTTTTGTAACAGGAGTAGGTTCAGTATATATTGGTTTGTTAGTAAGAAAAGGTGTGTCTATATTTTCTTCAGGGTCTATGTTAGGTTCGGCTTCTACTGTAATCATTTTGGTGGGTGACTTCTGCTCTATAATCGGCCTTTTCTGTGTGGTTTCAAACTTATGAGGTTCGGATTTTTTTTCTTCCAATAACGTCTCTTCCAATATAGAATTTTGAGGAACTTCATCTACTACTATTCCCTTTCCTAATTTTACATTTTGCTGTGTGTTCTCAAGTTCTTGTTGAGGCTCCTCATTTTTAGGTTCATCATTTTGTACATTTTTGGGTTGGGCATGTATATCAAAAATTCTCTCTTTCCCTAGATAATGTATGGTTTTGTGTTCTGTGATATTCTTTATCTTCTCGCTAATATCGGCTATACGAGTGATATTTGTAATGATATGTTGCACTGGTTTTTGTATAGCAGGGATTGTTTGGGAAAGTTCCAAGAGTATTTCAGTATACCCAGATATTATTTGTAGTGGTTGGTTCATTTCGTGGGATACAGCCCCTGCAAACTCGATCGTGCTCTGGAGTTTTTCACTATCTATTTTTTCTTGTAGTGAGTTTTTATATTCATTAAAGTTATCACTTATTTTTACAAAATTTATTATCTTGCCAGATTGGTTCTTAAGTGGTGCAATATTAGCTCTTTCCCAGTAACAATTTCCTGATTTTGTTTTATTATATAGTTCACCTTGCCAATTTCTGCCACTTATCAAAGTATCCCACAGATCTTTAAAAAATTTCTTGTCATGGTGACCAGAATTTAACATACGAGGACTGTTACCTATGGTTTCTTCAAAAGTATATCCAGTCACCTCCGTAAAGGTCGGATTTACATATTCCACAGTTCCTTTTGTGTCAGTTATCACTATAGAGCTCGGGCATTGATCGACAGCCAATTTCATTTGAGCCCGAAAAGCTTCTTCTGTTTTTCTATCAATAGATTGTTGGCAAGCGATAGGTATCATCTTGATATATGCATTTTCTTCATCTTTTATCAAGAAATCATAAGCTCCTGTTTTCAAAGCGTGCACAGCGTATTCCGAATTACTCATATCAGTAATGATGATCACTGGGATATCTGGGTACATACCTATGAAGGTAATTCCTAACCCATCTTCAATGATATAGTTCGATACAATGACACTGATGCTCTCTGTCGAAAGAATCTTCACTGCGCTCGCAATAGTCTTTGCAGATTGAAATTTAAAACCATAATGAACTAAATTATATTCCAAAGATATTGTATCTAGGACATCATCATTTACAAACAAAATATTCTTTGTCAAACCGTTAACCCCCTTCCTTGTAGTTACTAATTTTCATTCTAGTGAGCAAAACCTTCCTGTCTTGCTATTTTGAGAAGTAAACATAAACTCATTTCGAAACCTGAAATGGTTTACGCCATTTCTTGTGAACCCAAAACCATAAATGTGGGTATTCTAGTATATAGTTTTCCACCACGTTGTTCAGTTTTTTTGTGACTTCTAACACATTATTCTCGTTATATGCCATATAATCAAAAATGAAAGGCTGGTGAAAGATTGCTTTATGGTGCCCTACTTCGTCTCGCAGATCAAAGGCAGGAACCACAGGTATTCTGTATTTTATAGCAATTTGAGCTATCGACGAATAAGCAAGTGTGGGATGTCCGAGGAAGTCTATCTCAACGCCTTGTTTAAAAGCATATTGGTCTATAGCAAACACCACTATCTCATTCTTTTTTAAGGCTTGCAACACATATTTTATAGCATTTTTCATTTTGATAGTCTGGATATTTGCTTCCCTTCTTTTAGCTTCTATAAAACTATCAAATAGCATATTTCTTTGTTGTTTAACTACGCCGGACACATTTTGATATCGCTTTGCTAAAGTCTTTATGCCTAGCTCCCAGTTACTAAAATGAGCTGATATCACTATCACCCCTTGCCCATATTCTAAAGCCTTGTCGATGTTTTCAATGCCTTTCACTTCTGATTTATCTATAAAATAAGTATCTGTAAATATAAATACTTCAGCTACTGTAACAGCCATTTCTGCATATATCTGTTTCGTTAAATTCTTTATTTCTCTGGTGTTCTTCTCAGGAAAAACTAATCTTAATTGACGCATAACCACATTTTTCCTGATACAGAAGCAATATCCTAAAACGAAAGCTATGATTTTCAACTGATATAATACACTTTTTGTGGGAAGTTTCTTGAAATATTGCAGAAATAAATAAAATAAAATTACTTCTATGTAGTCTCTAAAATAATTCATTTTTATGCTTTAATACCTCAGCGATAGTGTATAAAGAGCCAGTGATTATCATCATATTCTTTTCTTTTTTTTTTAGAATTCCTCTTTCAAAAATGTCTAATTGGCAAGTTTTGACAGCCTCTATTATGTTTTCGCTTGTGTGATACATAGTGTCGCAAAGGCTGACCAGATTTGCTTGTTCTTCTACCTCTGCTGCTCGTTCGGATGTGTTTTTTGATATATAGACTATCTCTGCTACTGAACAAATCTCTTTGATCATATATTCAAAGTTTTTATCTTTCAGGATAGATATCACAAAATGGTACTTGTATCCGGGGAATATAGATTTTAAGTTTTCTATCAAAGTAGAAACACCATTCTCGTTGTGAGCACCATCTATCAAAACCAAAGGCTTGTCTGATAGTATCTCTAAGCGGCCTTTCCAATTAACTTGTTTTAAAGCTTTTCTAATCTTGGTCTTTGAAACTTTCTTTTTTGTGGTTTTCATATAAATGATAAAAGCAGTCAAAGCCAATGCAGTATTATGTGCTTGATGCTTTCCGAGCAAATTCACATGTAGGTTTTTTAGCTTAATCCCATATTTAGGAAATGAATAGTCAAATTTTGTCCCTTTTAATGAAACTACGAGGTTATCTATCATAAAATCTTTACCATAGATGAAATATTCTGCCTTTTGTGATTTGGCTCTTTCTTTTATTACTTGCATGGCAGATTTTGGAATATCTCCTATCACTATGGGTGTCTTTTCTTTGATGATTCCAGCCTTTTCAAATGCAATTTTTTCTATGCTGTCGCCCAGACTCTTGGTATGGTCAAGCGAAATAGTGCAAATCACAGACACTGTCGGGGGAAAGGTATTAGTTCCGTCTAACCTACCTCCCAAACCTACTTCTATCACTGCTGTATCTACTTCCAGATCTGAGAAATGCTTAAAGGCTAGCGCGGTAGTTATCTCGAAAAAAGATGCTTCTTCATTTTCGAACAGCTCAAAATTTTTGTCATATAGTTTCATCAGGACATCGGCAGATATATCTCTGCCATTTACTCGAAACCGCTCAGTGTAGTCTATCAAATGGGGAGAAGTATTCATTCCTACGGTGCAGTCATGTGAAAGCAGGAGGCTCTCGGAAATAGCTGAAACAGAGCCTTTACCATTTGTTCCTGCTATATGCAAACCTGACAGTTTTTTTTCAGGATTTCCCAAAGCCAGCAAGATTTTCTCTATCCTGTCCAATCCTAATTTTACATTAGTAGAATGCCGCAGATATATCTGTTCTAAAAACTTTTCAAAGATCATTATTGATGTAAGGAGTGGTCGTGAAACTTGTTTTTGTGTTCCTTGGAATGTTTAAAATAGTTTGAACAAGTCACAGTGACTTTGTAGGTTTCTGTGTCCACTGATATGTTGTATTTTGAACCTGCTGGTCCACTAGGGCATTCATCTGTCGGGAACTCGATATAGCGAGTTCTAACTAGATCTGCTGAGGTTCCCACAAATATTTCATCTCTATCACGCATATATTTTTCGGTAGCTGTGACTATATCTCGCATATTGCTAATACAGCTCTCGGCTTTTTCTTTTTTATTCAAATCAAATAATTGGGGTAGCGCAAGAATACCTACCAACGCTACTAAAAAAACACCGATTAATACCTTGTAAATAGCACTTCCTAATTGATTAATCATTATGCTAACTCCTATCGTATAAATTTTCGAGCCTAATTTATTTTGTAGCCATTATTTGTCAAGTGTTTTTTTACTTTTAGAGCTTTTTTTTTATGTAGACAGATATCCTAAGCCTGAGAAAAAAAATATTGTAAAAGAAATTGTCTCTCGCTGCTCGTTTTGATAGGAGTGTAAAAGAGACAGAAGAGGCTTGAGTTTATCTAGCAGCTTTAAGGCACGACACTCAAAAAGTCCATAAAAGGCATGCCATTTGTAAAGCAAACTTTGGAGTCTATTATTTCACCAAATCTATCAATTTTACTAAAATTTTTTCTGCTGCTTTATGTCGTATTTGATTTCTATCGCCTGTGTAAAAACATTTTTCTATACAGATCATGTCTCTAAATTTGACGCCTATATACACAGTGCCGACAGGTTTTTCTGTTGTTCCACCACTGGGTCCTGCTACACCTGTCACAGCAGCGACTATATCGGTATTAAACAATTCATACCCACCTTGTAACATATAAGAGGTTGTTTCTTTGCTAACTGCCCCAAATGTTTCCAAGATATTTTTGGGCACACAAAGCAAAGACTCTTTTGTATCATT
>WRIO01000108.1 GCA_009782695.1 Candidatus Cloacimonadota bacterium | reverse complement strand
ATTGTTTTCTTATGAAAAAGAAGCAGAACTGCTAACTGAAACTATTATTGCATTTCCAAATTTTCATATAAAATTTAATAATTCAGCCTATTATGGAGACATTGAACGAAAAATAATCATCACGAATGAAAAAAGGAGCATAGAATCAACCTGGACTCATCAAGACGACGAAATAAATTATCCGCTAAATGGTGGAAATATTTTTGTTAAGATTCCATGGTTTAGATGGAGAATAAATGAAAATGAATGGTATAACGAACCAATTAACAGAAAATTATGGTATAAGGATTTTTTAGAAAATGGAGACTTGTTAGTAATTGAAAACCCCAATGAAGATGAAACAATTTCAATTTTCGGAAAAACAGACGGACAATTTTTTAAAGTTGTAAAAAATCGAACTGGAAAGTATGAAATCGGGAGGACAATATATGCAAATGAAAACAAAAAAGATATTTCTGTTTATTTGGTGACCAGCAATCAAAAAGACGATAAAAGCTTGCAAACACCAGCCAATTTTACTTACGACTTCATAGCTCCAAACCTTAGCCATACCAGCATGATATGGTCTCTTTACAAGAAAGGTCTCTCGATAAAGCCCGATATAGTCCTCTGCATAGAACCTATCACAATGTTTGCAGCCCTCTATTTAAAGCAAAAATTACGCTGTCACACTGTTTATGATGCACACGAATTTTACCCAGAAGCCTTTGCTGAAAGGCATAAAATCGGAGCGAATATCTATAAATATATAGAAAAAAGATTGGCTAATAATATGGATTCTGTGCTAGCTGTAAATAGCATCATAGCAGGTAGATTTAAAAGGAATAGCGTCATGTGTGCGAATTTTCCGTCGCAAGGCAGCTTTGTCTCAAACCTAGATAGTGAAAAGCTTTATGATATCATTTATGCTGGCTGTCTGTGGTTTGAGCGGGGACTAAAAATATATTTAGAGACTGCATTGCTCTTCAAAAAAGCAAATAAACAGTTTAAGATGCTGTTGATAGGCTCTTTTAAGGACACTGCCACAGAGAGATTTTATCATGGCTATATCCAGCAAAATCAGCTGCAAGAATATATCTTATATCAGCCTTTTAAACCAAATACCCTGGTGTTGCAAGATATGCAACACTCAAAAATCGGTCTTTTTTTGGGGGATGTAGAGCATAGCCCACGCTATGATAAGTCTATCAGTATGAAAGTGCTAGAATACTTTTGTCAAGGGATACCAGCGGTGGTAAATGACCTTGATGTGCTAGGAAAGTTTGTCACAGAAGCCAAAGGTGGCTGGATAGTGAAATATTCTGCCCAGGCGTTGTATGATGTCTTGGTGGAAGCTTTTGAAAACCCTATTCTAATAAAAGAAAAAGCAAAAAATGGATATGATTATTGCCAGAAATATGCAGTGTGGGAAAACCAAGAGAATGAGCTATATAAAGCATTTGGACTGTCCTAATGGGTAAAAGAATACTATTTATCGCTTACTTTTACCCGCCATTAGGTGGTCCCGGTGTGCAGAGACCTGTGAAGACTATCAAATACCTAAAAGAATATGGCTGGGAGATAGATGTCTTGACTGTGAAAGATATTCAGTTTCATTCCTATGACTTTAGTCTGCTATCAGAGTCACAAGCAGATAAAATATATAGAACTGGTTCATTCGACCCGATGAGGATATACAAGTTACTGCGACCTAGCAATAAAAAAGAAATCCTATACTTTCACACTCCTGAAAAGATAAAAAAAGTGATACGTGGGGTTTTTCCCATTGATGACAAGATCGGGTGGTTGCCATTTGCCTATAAAAAGGCACTTTCTTTGTTTAAGAGAAAAAAATATGACCTTATCTTTGCGACAGTAGTGCCATACACTTCTGCTCTGCTTGCCTATAAGCTTCATAAAAAGACAGGTTGTCCTTTCTATATCGATTTCAGAGACCACTGGACTCTGCTGCCTTACTCATTATATCTGTGGAAACCTCTCCGTAGGCAAGCAGAGGTTTGGGAAGGGAAGCTATTGCAAGCAGCTAAGGGAGTTTTTACTGTCGGAGAAAGAAAAAAGACAGCGATGATAAATCGTTTTGGTGGGTATCTCCGCTCAAAAACAGAAGTGGTTTACAATGGTTTTGATGAAACAGACTTTACTACTGCGAGTATACCAGAAGCACCCAATTCTTGCCTTAAAATCAGATATATCGGTGGTTTCTTTGGCAATAGAAGCGTGCAAAACTTTATAAATGTTTTACTGACTATGAAAAACAATGGCGAGTTACCACTGGGGGCGACTTTTGAGTTTGTGGGCAATTATTTTGCAGAAACAAATAAACTTCTACAAAATGAAGGTTTAGCAGAATATGTAAAGATCATACCCCAAGTAGATCACCGCACTGCTGTAAAATATATGCTATCAGCAGATTTATTATTGCTATTTGTATCGAACGAAGATGGTGATGACTTTGTTCCCGGCAAGCTATTTGAGTATATTCGTAGTCAAAAGCCAATATTGGCTATGATCCCCAGACAAGGTGAATCAGCCCAAATTCTAAAAGAGATTGATCACAAATATATCTGCGACCCAAAGGACGAAACCACTATCAGGCTGTATTTATTGGACTTTTTTCAAAACCCTGCAGGGCATATTTTCGACAATGTGGCTATAGAAAAATACTCCCGAAAAAACCAAACTGCAAAAATAAACAAGAGGTTATTATGAAAAAAATAAAGCTACTCCACATACAATTACTCCCCTTGCTTTCCGGGGTGCAAAATATGATGATTTCCCTACTAAGTGGGTTAGACCAAGCAAAATATGACATATATATAATATCCAAAGGGGACGGACCCTTAGTGGAAAAAGTGAAAGAAAACGGCTGGACACATATCGCTGTAAAAGACTGGGACAGGAACATCAGCCTCAAAGATATGCTTGTTGCTTTTCATATTTACAATATTTTAAAGAAGATAAAGCCCGATATAGTTCATACTCACTCATCAAAACCAGGTTTTATAGGCAGGATAGTAGCCCAAAAAGCGAAAATACCACTGGTAATACACACCATACATGGCTTCCCTTTTCACCCTTATCAAAATAGAGCCATCAGCTTTTTTTATCAAAAGTTAGAGAGTTATGCAGCTAACTATGCTCATCATAATGTGTTTGTGAATAATTTTGAAAGAGAATATGCTATACAAAAGCTTGGGTTTGAGCCAGAAAAATCTATCACCATCTACAATGCTGTGCAAAATATGAACATTCAAAAGAAGGAATACAACCTGCACGAGCGTTTAGAAATAGTCTCTGTTCTACGGTTTTGGAAACAAAAAAATATAGTTTTTACTATGAAAAAAGCGATAGAAGTAGTCAAGAAACACAAAAATGTGTTCTTTACATTTTATGGCGATGGTGAGCTTTTACCCGAGTGCAAAAAGCTTATCACCAAAAGTGGAGTATCAGATAACATACAGCTGAAAGGCTGGTGCGAAAACATTTTATTCCTATTACCAAAGTATGATGTGTTTTTGTTGAACTCATTGTGGGAAGGGTTGTCTATCTCCATTTTGGAAGCTATGAGCGTGGGATTGCCCATTATCTGCTCCAAAATAAAGGGAAACACAGAACTGGTCGATAGCTCCAATGGTTGGCTGATAAACCCTTTGTCGGACAAAGAATTAAAGCAGTGTATCGAGCAAATCATAACAAACAAAAGTATTTTAGAAGAAAAAGGCAAAGACTCAATAAAAAAAGTAACAAAACTATTCCGATATGAGTTATTTATACAAAGCTACAAGGATTTGTATGAAAACAGCAAAAAGCAATAAAACAGGAGCTTAAATGGTAGAAGGAATGATCTGGTATTTCGCAATGTTAAATGCATTAGCACTCTGTTATTCATATCTCCTTTTTTCGCTGTATATTAGATATGCAAGTGTTCATAAAATACTAGCGATACCAAATGCCCGATCTTCTCATTCAATAGCTATGCCGACTGGTGCTGGGATGATATTTGCTCTAAACCAACTAGTGTTTCTATTTTTAGCTATTTATGGTATCAAAAACCAATTGATTATAAACTCAATATTTAAAATGTTCATAGGTATCATTTTTGTGATTACACTGGGGATTTTGGATGATAAATACTCTCTGAGGGCAAAGCATAAACTATTGATTCAGATAGCAATAGCACTGCTGATGACCCTACTAAACTTTCGGATAACCACTCTCACAAATCCCTTCGGAGAGCCTATCATACTAAACTACCTGTCAGTTCCTCTCACTGTGGGCTGGTATGTGATAGTGATGAACGCGATAAATCTGATAGACGGTTTAGACGGTTTAGCAGCAGGTATCACTATCATCTCTTGTTTGGTGCTAATATGTTATTCTTTCTACGCCCACAACTTTTTTGTCTTTATCAATTGCAATTTTTTGGTAATTTCCCTCATTGCCTTTCTATTCTTTAATTTCCACCCAGCGAAAGTATTTATGGGAGATTCAGGCAGTCTTTTTATCGGTTTTTTACTTGCAAGCCTTGCCATAGCAGGCAATGAAGCGCAATTCAAGGGTCTCACCACCTTTACCTTGCTGGTTCCTATCACTCTAATATTTATACCTTTGAGTGACACTGTTTTTACTATCTTTAGAAGATTTATCAATAAACAACCTATTTTTAGAGCAGATAAAAACCATTTTCACCATAAACTAATCAGTCTGGGGCTCTCGAACAGGGCAGTCACCCTTTTATGTTGGTTTATCACTTTTATCTTTGGTATCATTGCACTCGGCTATATGTTTATCCCCAAAAATGTGATGATGTTGATTTTGTTGACAGTAAGTTTATCATTACTCGGACTATTCGTCTATTTATATAAAAAGGAGTTATTTAAATGAAAAAAAAACTTGTTTACAGCATAATGCTTTGTGCGCTTATACTTTTCTGTGGTCAAGCTGTGCTGCTCGCCCAAGAATGGAAGCAATTCACGAACACCTCGCACATGAGAGATATGGCTATGCACGAAGGAAAATTGGCGATAGCCACATGGGGTGGAGTCGAGTTTTACAATATCGCCACTGGAACATTTGACCAAAAGTTTATCAAACACGATGGATTAAGCGGGAATAATGTAATTGCTCTTGCTAGTTTAGAGGGCAGAGAATTATT
>WRIO01000107.1 GCA_009782695.1 Candidatus Cloacimonadota bacterium | reverse complement strand
TAGTTCTGACATAGTTATAGTGTTCTATTCCTTTTTCTGATAGTTTTTCACCGTTCTCCCGTAGAAATTCCTTTACGATGTATGAAGTAATGTTGCCTAGCTTTAATTGATTATAAAAGTTTACTATATGTGGGTTTAGATCAGCAAATATCGCATTTTCAGGAGCTATGTTCAATCCCACCACACCTGAACCCATAAATGGCTCTATCCAAACAGTGTCTTTGCTGTATATAAAATTGGATTTTATCAAAGGGACTAGCTTTGATTTTATACCTTGTATTTTAAAGGGAGGAATATGTATTTTTTCTGCCATGTTTACTCGTTTTTTATATGTTTTGGAAGTTTGCAAAATCTGATATATTCGTCAAATGTTGTTAGCTTCTTAAATTTCCCGTCGACTTTTATTCTAATTTTTCCATAATTCACCCAGTAATCATCAAAAATGTCTTCGCCTGCTTTTGCAAAAACGCCATTACCTTTTATGATGTCTTCGATTTTCTTTATACTTCCTATGTTAGCAGTGTTTCCACTCCCTCCTTTATCGCTAGCAATTCTCCATTTTTCTGAAACAAAGAAAATGAAATTATTTATTACTGATGGAATATTTGGTAGATCCTTTAATGTATATATTTTTAGTTCATTATAATTATCAGAAGTATTTCGAGAGTATATAATACCTAAACAAAGGTGTGCTATGTAGCTATCATAAGGAAATTGAATATTTTTTCTACTCTCTCTGTTCGAAAAATACTCTCCATGCGAGCCTAAAGTAAAACCATTGCAATAGCCTGGTCTTTTATCGTCTGCATAAGTCGTTTTTATATCAACTGCAAACTTTATTTCTTCGTTTTGCTTGCTGATAAAAGATAAATCAGGATAATAGTTTTGTTTTGAGGCAAGCTCTATTCTATATCCAATTTTTTCTGCGAATTCCAAGAATCTGGGGAATATATTTAATTCTAATATCTTAGATATTATCTTTGTGTCTGATGATAAACTATAAATGTTTTCAAAAATATCTATAAATCCCTTTATTGTCCATTCTCCATCATTGATTATATAGTTCTGCAAATCACTAGCAAAATCTTTGATTGATGATATAAAGAACACTTTTTGGTTAGAGTATTTTTTACTTAATTTCATATTTTAATTTACAAATCATTATGTTTACATTCAAAACATAGATTATTTGTTCATTTCTCCACTTTTATCGTCACCTTTTTCGGCCGGATGATAGTGTCGCCTATCTTTATTTCAGCTCCTGTGATATTCATCTCGAAGCTTTCGATGTCGGTGATATCTTCTATAGGTTTGCTTTTTAATTTGTTTAGCTTATTATATTCTTGCTTAGTGATGATCAAGAAATAGACCAAAGCTACTATCAAGATAATAAATAAAATTAGATACGGCATATATCTCTCCTTTTATGTTCTATAGACCAAAAGCTCCTGTCCTGGTCGGCATAGCATAGTCTATCAAATAATCGACTATAAAATCTAGTGGCACCCCTATCAAAGTCGAAAATAGACTAATTTTTGTGACAAAACTTATCAGTAGTATTGCCATCAAAAGGTAAGCAGCTTTTCTCTCGAACTCCATCCACCTAAAATACATATCATCCGTCATAAAACCTGAGATGATCTTTGATCCGTCAAGTGGCGGAAAAGGTAATAGGTTAAAGAGTCCTAGGGCTGTGTTTATCCAGATCATCAAGACAAAAAACCCAGCAACTGGATTGTGAAGTATCCATTTTTCTATCGGAAAATATGGAGCAACGTAGCTGGTAGCCCACACAGACTTCAATGCACAGGCGGACAGCACTGCTAAAGCAAAGTTTGAGGCAGGACCAGCTGCTGCTGTCAGCGCCATATCCCGCTTCATATTAGAGAAATTGTAGGGGTTCACAGGCACAGGTTTTGCCCAGCCAAACCGAGCTACAAACAGCATTAGTGTTCCGATGGGGTCGATGTGTTTTAGGGGGTTTAGGGTTAGGCGTCCTGCTCGTTTTGCTGTGTCGTCTCCGAGCTTGTAAGCTGCATATCCGTGGCAAAGCTCGTGCACAGTGATACATATCAGCACCACGACCGCTCGCATAATCCATTCAACTATCTTTTCCATATTTTACCTAATTACCCTTAAAAATTTTCTTTTGCCGACCTTGATGATATGCTCTCCAAGCAGTTCGTATTGCATATTTTCATCTGTGACCTTCTGGCTATCGATAGACACTGCACCGGCTTGTATCATTCGGCGGGCTTCACTGTTTGAGGGGGTGAGGTTTGTATCTGTTAGCAACTTTATTATCCATATTTTGCTTTCAGTTAGGGCGAATGTTTCTATGTCTGTGGGGATTTCTTTTTGGCTAAAAACTTTATTAAACTCCTCTTCTGCTTGGGTAGCAACAGTTTCTCCGTGATAAAGACCCACTATTTCGCGTGCTAATCTTTGCTTTATAAATTTAGGGTTAGTGCCGCCCTCAAGCTCTTTTTTTATGCCAGAAATATCCGCTGCGGTCACTTTTGTCGCATAGTTAAAATAGTTTAATATCAAGGCATCAGGTATGCTCATTACCTTGCCGTATTTATCATTTGGAGTGTCAAAAACAGCTATGTAATTTCCAAGGCTCTTACTCATTTTTTGCACGCCATCTGTCCCCATCAAGATAGGTGAGAATATGCCTATTTGTTGCTCTTGCTGATATATCTTTTGCATTTCTCGACCGTTTAGGATATTGAATTTTTGTTCGGTGGCACCCAGCTCGACATCGGCATTTATCGCTACAGAGTCATAGCCTTGTAAGATAGGATACATTAGCTCGTGCATATAGAGTGGCAAACCAGCGTCCCAGCGCTTGCGAAAGGTGTCATGAGCCATAAACTGTGCCACAGTGAATTTGCCATAAATATTTATCACATCGTCCAGGTTTAGCTTGGTGAACCATTCGCTTTGATAATGCACTTCCGTCTTGTCCTTGTCAAGCACCGTGTAAAGCTGCTGCATGTATTTTTCAGCGTTTTTTTTGACATCGTCTGCTGTGAGAGGTGGTCTGCTTTCGTCTCTGCCTGTGGGGTCACCTATTTGTGCGGTATAATCACCGATGATGATCACTCCGATATGCCCCAAATCTTGAAAGTCACGCATTTTGCGGATAGGCACTAGATGTCCTATGTGCACCTCTGTATTCGTGGGGTCTATCCCGTATTTTATCCGCAGGGGTTTACCTGTTTTTTCAGATTTTTTTAGCTTAACTATCAGCTCATTTTCGGGGACAATCTCATCCACGCCTTTCCTAATAATCTGTAATATTTCGTCTATGGTCATTTTTATCCTTTTGGCTTTATTTAGTCTCTTTTTTATCTATGATTATTTTTATGATATCTTCATAAACCTTATCGGCGGTCAAACCGGCTGATTTACGGACTCTGCCTGTGACGCCGTGGGGCAGGAACTTATCTTTAATTGCACAAGATATAGTCTTACAATCTGATAAATCATACCGAATGCTTAGGTAACTGGCAAAGCCACCTATTTGGGCGTTTTCTTCCATCACAAAGTGGTATTTGCAGTGTCGGTAAATTATATTGTAGGTGATGTGGTCAAAAGGCTTTAAAAATACAGGGTTTATTAGGCAAGGTCTTAAATCTGGGTAATTTATCGCCAGTTTGTCATAAACCAATTTTGCCAAGATGTAAGAATGCCCTACCCCGGTTATAGCCACACCTTTTCCTTTGCGATAAACTTCGGCTTTAAAAGGTATTATTTCCTTTTTCTCTCCGTAACTGGCTATTCCGCGGGGATATCTGATAGCCACCGGTCCTTTGTCATAAGTGGCAGCCCACTTCATCACCGATTCTAACTGGTCTCCACTGCTTGGTGCTACTATGACTAGATTTGGTATCATTTGCAAGTAAGATATGTCGAAAACGCCGTGATGAGTAGCCCCATCCTCGCCCACTATCCCTGCTCTATCTATGCAAAATACCACAGGGAGCTTTTGTAAGGCTACATCGTGGATGATCTGGTCAAAGGCGCGTTGTAAAAAGGTCGAATAAATAGCTACAAAAGGTTTCAGACCCTTGATAGCTAGTCCTGCTGCGAAGGTAACAGCGTGCTGCTCTGCTATACCGACATCGAAAAATCTTTTTGGAAACTCCTTTGCAAAGTCACACAATCCTGTGCCATCGGTCATAGCAGCAGTGATAGCAACTATTTTGTCATTTTCCCTGCCGAGTTCTACCAGTTTACTGCCGAAAACTTGTGAATAGCTGATATTCTTTGCCGGGTCTGTCTCGCCGGTGGTTTTGTCATAAGGAGCTATGCCGTGAAAGCGGGTTGCCTCCTCTTCGGCAAAAGGCAATCCTTTTCCCTTCTGCGTAATCAGGTGTATCAGCACAGGTCCTTCCATATTGTCCTTTACTTGATGAAAAACCCTGCACATACGCGGTATATCGTGCCCATCGATGGGTCCCACATATTTAAAGCCTAAATCCTCAAAGATGATATTTGGCACAAAGATATTTATCAGGCTTTCTTCCACCTTTTGGGCACTTGTTATCAGTGTTTTCCGAATCCTGTCAGGCAGCGAAGCTGACAAGTCCCAAACCTGTTTTTTTACAGAATTGTATGGTTTACTTACGAGCACATTTGTCAGATAATGTTGTAAGGCTCCCACATTCGGCGAGATAGACATCTTGTTGTCATTTAAGACTACTATCATATTTTTTTGCAAACTCCCCGCGTGGTTCAAGCCTTCGAAAGCCATGCCACCTGTCAGTGCACCGTCGCCTATCACAGCTATGGTCTTGCTTTTGTCACCTGTTGCTTCCTTCGCGATAGTGATACCGAGAGCTGCAGAAAGTGAAGTGCTAGAATGTCCGACAGAGAAGGCGTCATATTCACTTTCAAATATATTATTAAACCCGCTGATGCCTTTAAAAGACCGAAGTGTGTCAAATTGTTTATTTCGCCCTGTCAATATCTTATAAGCATAAGACTGGTGACCGACATCGAATATGATACTATCTTTCGGCGGTGAAAAAACTTTTAGCAAGGCGATGATTAAATCCGTGGCACCCAAACTGGAAGCCACATGACCGCCATTTACTGAGGTCACTTCTATTATCCGCTGCCGAACTTCATCTGCTAAAACTTTTAGCTCTTTGAAGCTCTTTT
>WRIO01000106.1 GCA_009782695.1 Candidatus Cloacimonadota bacterium | reverse complement strand
TATTACACTTACCAAGATGTCGACACTGCTATGAAAAACGGAATACTTTGTTTGTTGTGCGGTGGAACAGGAAACCCCTTTTTTACCACCGACACTACTGCAATACTCAGAGCAATCGAACTAGATTGCGATATGGTATTGAAAGGGACGATGGTTGATGGTATTTACACAGCTGATCCCAAAAAAGACAAAAACGCAAAATTTATAAAACAGATTACTTATTCAGAGGCCCTAGATAAGCAGCTACGAATTATGGATATGACTGCCTTTTCATTAGCTCGGGACTATAAGATTCCCATCATAGTCTTTGACATAAACACCCGTGGTAATATCGTTAAAGCTTTATTGTCTGACGAGATAGGAACCTTAGTTTTTGAGTAGATTATAGGAGAAAATATGCATGAGATATTAAGCCAACTAGAAGAAAAGATGATGAAGACCCTTGACAGCCTGTATCATAATTTTAATAAAATCAGAACAGGTAGAGCATCAGCTGCTGTCCTCGATGACATAAAAGTGAATTATTACGGGTCACAAACCTTGATAAAACAAATTAGCAATATAAATATACCTGAGCCACGATTGATAGTGATACAGCCTTTTGATGTCAGCACTATGGGAGAGATAGTAAAGGCAATACAAGCAGCAAATTTAGGTATCACACCAGAAAATGATGGCAAAATAATAAGGTTACCCTTCCCCCAGCTGACTGAAGATAAACGAAAAGAGATTGTAAAACAAGTAAAAAAAGTAGTGGAAGATACAAAAATAGCACTACGAAATATCAGAAGAGATCAAAACGAAGAAGTAAAGAAAAGCAAGAAAAACAACGAATTAACCGAAGATCAAGAGAAAAAGATGCTTGATGATATCCAAAAAGCTACTGATAGATGGATAGAAAAAGTAGAAGAAATAGCCCAAAATAAAGAAAAAGAAATATTGACTATTTAACTTTATAAGAATTTATTCAAAATCAAAACAAAGCAGGTAAATATTCAAATGTTTTTAAGGTTTCTAGCTGAATAAATACGATGGATTAACACCAACAATTTTTACTCTATCTGATATACTACGCATAAAGTACGTATCTTTGACCTTTTAATGAAGTGATCAGTAAAATAATGAGTTGCTTTTAATATAACAAAGATGATCATAGCAAAAAAATAAACTCAAAAAAATGGTATTCTATTTAAGAAACGGCAAAAACAAAAAAAATGTAACGTAACAATAAAGGAGAAGTTATACATAATGAAAAGTGAAGAAGAGAAGGAGCAATGTATGAGATACAGTGAGTCTATGGATGAGAAGGAAATCATCAAATTAGCTAAAACTGATTACCAAGCATTTGATTTTTTATATGAAAAATATATGCCTCAAATATTTCAATATGTAATGTATCGAGTGTATAACCGTGAAGTCACAGAAGACATAGTGTCCATAGTTTTTTATAAAGCTATGAAAAATTTACATTTATTTACATGGAGACAAATACCTTTTTCTGCTTGGCTATACAGAATCGCTTTCAACGAAATCTGTAATTATGTGAAAAAGGAAAAAAAACAGGAAAAAATTCGGGAAAACTACTTAAAAGAAGAACCTGAAGCTGCTTATGAACCAAGCTATCAAAACGATTCTAAATCTTTTAAATTTATCCATGATTATATAGCTAAATTACCAATAAAAGATCAAGATATCATTATGCTCAGATTTTTTGAAAAAAAATCATTTGCAGAAATTGCGCTGATTACAGGCAAAAACGAATCCACACTTAGAGTAAACCTACATAGAGCATTGAAAAAACTAGAATCGATTATGCCAGAGGAGGTGCTCGATTATGCCTATCGACAAATATCTCTCTGATATAGAGACACCCGACTTTACGCCTGGTCCCTTTGCTTTGCGACTGAAATACGAGATGAAACAAGTGATTTTTTATGAGCGAAACAAACCTATTTATCATATCGTCTACACTGCTGCTATCATTAGTTTGACTTGTATATGTTTTCTGCTAGTGTTAAAACCCACTACTGCCCAGTCGCTGAACCAGATAGTATTTAAACATGAGATTTTGGAAGATTTAGACTTAATTTATGCTGAAGAGAGTGATGTCGACTTATCTAAATACGCAACAAAAGTAAATGCTGTGACTAATGACACAAACGTTTCCTTTCCATTTATAGAAGAAGATAAATCATATTTGGTGCATAAATTTAGAAACCATGAAAACAAAATGTTGATATATTTTTCGGAAGTGCGAAAACCACAGACCACTAAAGTATTACATTAATAAAGCGAAAAAGGGTTATGAGACACATAATTCTTTGTTTTATACTGCTTGTCTGCATAAACAGTTACGCCCAACAAGTTTATCTAGGTATATATGTCGAGGATTTAAATCAAATCCAACTAAAATCACTCGGAATACCTTCCGGTATCATCATCGAAACAGTGATGCCTGGCTCACCAGCCGATATTTATGGACTATTTGATAATGATATTATCACGAAAATAAATAACACAACCATAAAGAATGAAAAAGACCTTACTCGATTTCTTTTTTCCTGTAAACCAAATGATATAATCAATATCACTACCTTGCAACAAAAAAGATATGTAGTAAGAACTGTCAAGCTATCAGAACGAGAAAATTTATATAAAGACCTGTATATTTTTAACTATATTCACAATCCGTGGCTATTTGTTGGAATAAATGTAGAGCCTTTGTCTGCCACACTTGCTAAAGTTCTGATGCTAGAAATGGGCATGGTGATTCTAGATGTGAGAGATAACTCTTTAGCACAAATTCACGGTTTTGAAGCAGGAGATATCATCATTTCAGTAAATGGCATATCTACTTTCAGTGAGAAAAAACTGACAGATGCTATGAATTTAGCACTACAAAGTCAACTTATCAAGTTTTATATCTGGAGAGATAGCAAATATCATGATATGAGTATAGACTTAGGAAACTCTTTATCTGAAGAAAGCCATGATCAAAAAGAAGTTTTTATAGTTGGACCGGATATCTTTGATAATCAGTTATACAACTACTCAAGGGATAAAATAGATAGATTACTAAAAAAATCCAAAAAAGAAATTGAAGCAGATATAGAACGTCTCGAAAATGAAATTTATAATCTACGCCAACGAATGAACAATGAGTGAGTACCAGATAAATTATTTTTGGCAGTGTCCCTATTGTTTAACTCTTGTTGTCAAAAAATCCTTGGGGTAGACTCGGCTTTAATATGAGTAAACTGTTAATCAAAAGAAAATTGTAAAAATGAATATATCTAATTTGTGACAGGAACTTGCCCTTGCCTATCTTCTTGCACATTGAAGTTTTCGATAAATTGTTTGAGGATATAAGCCCTTGAAGGATGTCGAAGCTTTTTTAAAGCTTTTTCTTCTATCTGTCTTATCCTCTCCCGTGTAACGTTGAAAATGTGTCCTACTTCTTCAAGGGTCCTATGATGTCCGTCATCTATACCAAAACGTAATCGGATGACTCGCTGTTCTCTTTCTGTAAGAGTCTTTAAGATTTCATCTACTTGCTTTTTGAGTAAAGAACGTTCTGCTACTCTTTCAGGTGATATGGTTGTTCTATCTTCTATGAAATCACTTAAATTGCTATCTTCATTATCACTGCCGATTGGTTTGTCTAATGAAACAGGTTCCTTGGAAATTGAAAGAATGTTTTTTACTTTTTCCACAGGGATGTCTAGCTCCTCAGCTAACTCTTCAGGGAATGGTTCTCTACCGAACTTTTGCATTAGTTTACGAGCGGTTCGATTTATTTTATTGATAGATTCTATCATGTGAACAGGAACCCGAATTGTTCTCGCTTGGTCACCTATCGCACGTTGGATAGACTGTCGTATCCACCAAGTAGCATAAGTAGAAAACTTGTAACCTTTACGATAATCATATTTATCGACAGCTTTCATCAACCCATGGTTCCCTTCCTGGATTAGGTCCATAAAATCTAGACCTCTATTACAATACCTACGGGCTATACTTACGACCAAACGAACGTTCGCCTCTATCATGCCGTGTTTTGCTTGTTCTTTTTTCCTCTCGCCTCTCTCTATTTCTCGTAGCAAAAAAAGCATTTCAGAAGATGTCATTTTTGTCTCGAGTTCCACTCTGCGTATCTTTCTTTTTGCGTTTTTTATTTTTCTCAGAGTTTCAATGAAAAATTCTGGATCAGTATTTGTTTCTTGTCTAACTTCTTTGTATTCATCCTTTGATTTTCTGGCTTTCCTGCCATAAAAACATATCTCATCGACTGTAAAATCACTGAGCCTCGCCAAATCTGAGATAGCTCGTTGCGACTCTTCTATCCTGTCTACTAAACTTTTGATACGATAAACCATTCTTTTTATCAATCTTTCGTTATAAACTAAACGAGTAAAGGAGTGAACTATAGTTTCCCGCATGTCATCTATCGGCGTTTGTTTGGTCATATAGCCGTTTTCATCTTCAGAAGACTCGTCTATCCAGCGGCCAATAGTGTTGAAACTGGAGTCTGCATATTTCAAGATAGCCTTTAATTCTGAAACCAGCTTACTGTCTTGAGTTTTGTCGGACCATGTGCCAAAATCAATCCGAAATATTTGATCAGGACGTATCCTTTTCTCATTTAACCGCAATAAAAAGTTCACCATCTCTCGTAGTGTACTACCGCAACGAAAAACATTTAAATTTATCATTCTTTGGTAAGATTCTATTTTTTTTGCTATCTTTACCTCACCCTCTCTTGTAAGTAATGGGACACGTCCCATCTCACTGAGGTAAGTGCCTACAGGATCATCGTAATTTCTTTTTATAGCTGTTTTCTTTGATGGGGCTTTTTTGGGTTTAATAGGTGCTTTGGAAACCTTTTGCTGTGTCTCATCTACTATTAGTATGCCTTTTATTCGTAAATGGTTGATTATGTCATCAATTTTTTCTAAATAAATCGGACTCATAGGGAGTATTTCATTGATTTGTTGATAAGTAACTGCACCTGTGTCCTTCCCTAAGTTGATTATTTTTGCAATACATTCATTATAGCTTAACATTGCTCTCCACCTAAATAACTTTTTATTCTTTATACTATATACTTGTCCGCCACTGTGTTTGGGTAGCAGATAATAATTATAACTATCTTGTTACACTTTTCTTACAATTTTTTTTGAATATTTTGTTAGTTCTGCTTTGATCCT
>WRIO01000105.1 GCA_009782695.1 Candidatus Cloacimonadota bacterium | reverse complement strand
AAATTAGAAATTAGAAATGTGGTGTGCTCCGTGCTTAAAACAAATTATAAATTATAAATTATAAATAGCTTGGTGTCCTACGGACGATTTTAATAGTAGGGAAGGATTACCCAAGCCTTCCGCAATATTCGTGCGACACAAACAAATAATTCCATCCAATTTGGAGGGGTGGACTATATAAAAATTACTAATGACGAGTGACAAATGACAAGTCATTGGTATTTTGTCATTTGTAATTTCCAACGAAGTTGGATGACGGGGCGGGTAAAAAAAATCAAAATAAAAGGTAATAAATGATAGATTGGGATGCTTTAGTGCAGCTAGAGGGAGCCAAGCTCCTGAATTATGTATATAAAATATTAGGCGATGTCGAAAACTCGCAGGATATAGTGCAAGAGACCTTTATGGCTTGCTTTCAGAATATTGACAACCTTGATTCTAATTTTATCTTGCCGTGGCTTTACAGGACTGCACACAATAAAGCATTAAATTTTGCCAAAAAAAATAAAAGATTGGTTGCTTCTGAGATACTCGAAGTGGCAGACAGCACCGATATAGAGGCAAATTTAAGGCAGGAAAGATTACAACTATATATCAGGAAATGCTTTCAACAGATGAAACCAAAGCACGCTCTGGTCCTGGAGCTGCAGCTTTACCAAAACAAATCTTACAAAGAAATCTCCGAGATCACAGGCATGACCATACCCGCTGTGGAAAGCATTTTGTCAAGAGCGCGTAAAGAATGCAAAAATATTTTGCAAGGATTTAAAGATATGGGTGTCATATAGGTTAGCGGGGGGAGAAAGGAGACATAAGATATGAAAAAAAGAATTTTGTTTATATTACTGATATCCCTGGCATTTAATGCAGGCTTCATTTGTATGGGGATATTTCACCATTTTTCCAAACCAAAAAACTATATGCTCCCCATACCACCGCGTTTTCAAAAAGACCACAAATTCCCTCGACCCTCTCAAAATGAAGAGATTATAGCCCTGCGGAAAATAAATGTCGAACTTCGCAAAAGCTTTTTTCAAGAGCTAGCAAAGACAGAACTCGACACCACCAAGATAGCAGAGCTATCACAACAGCTGCAAGAAAGCCAAAATGAGATGGAAAAGGTCGTGCTACAACACTTTGTCGACATCCGAAACAACCACCCTGTCGATGAGGCTGTCGAGTATTTTCAAAAGCTCGAAAATGTATATTTAGAAAAAAAGAATAAGCACAAAGGAGGTGCACAATGAACAAAATATTCTATGTCATTTTTATATTACTTACCCTTGTTGTTACTACCTTAAAGGCAGAATGGCGAGAAGGTTCCAGACGTCAGCAGATGAGCGGAGATTGTAGATTTCACCGGACTTTTCGTGACAAAAATCTAGATGATACTACCCCAGACCATGCCTGCACAAAAGATTCTGTCGATGTGAAATTTCGCCATAAACTAGTAGAAAAGATTAAAGAAATTTACCAAAACGAAAACGGTGAAAATGTAGAAGTTTTACATTATGAGATCAGAAAAGGTAGAGATAACCCTGCCTCAGACCATATATGCACTAGGGATTCCGTTCAAGGCAATTTTCGCAATAAAATAGTAGAAGTGGTAAAAGAACTTTATCTAAACGATGGCGAAGAAAATGTCGAGGTTTTTCATCAAGAATTTCGAAAACCAAATTTGGGAAAAAGGCATAAAACAGATAGAGAACACTGGTTTTTTGAAAAGAAATTGGATAGATTGGACCTTACCAGCTCCCAAACAGAAAATATTGCTAAAATAAAAGATCAATATCGAAAAGATCAAGAAAAATATAAGTCACAAATACGAGCCCTCGAGAGCGAAAAAACACAATATTTAAAGGCTGAAAACTACAAGAAAGCGCAAACTGTTTCGCAAAAAATAAACAAACTGCAAGGGCAAATGAGCGATAACCAAATCAAGTTTTTAGAGAAATTGCACAAAGAGCTGACCCCCACACAAAGGGAAAAGATGCATAAAAGAGGGTTAAAGAACTAAATCTTACTTTTATCGTAGGGAAGGATTACCTAAGCCTTCCGTTATATATGTCCGAAGGACACCACCTTTTCCCCGTCCCGCCGGGAAGGGGTGGCAGGCGAAGCCTGACGGGGCAGGGGAAAATGATGTGTAAGATATGTCTGCTCCGCAGAATGTGGAATATGTGTTTATATCAACTCTCAAGGTGCGAAGCACACCAAACCCGTAGGGAACGATGCCTTCGGACTTCGTCAAATTATAAATTATAAATTATAAATTATAAATAGCCTGGTGTCCTGCGGACTTCGTCAAATTATAAATTATAAATTATAAATAGCCTGGTGTCCTGCGGACGATATAAATTCCCATCCTGTCATCCTGAGCGTAGTCGAATGGATTGGAGGGGTGGCATTTTGGAGCTTGCGGAAAAATGACGGGGTGGTTAAGTTAAATTAGGAGTTAGGAATGGCTTTGTGTGCTTTGCACGATAAAAATCCCACGCCCCGTCATCCAACTTCGTTGGAAATGACAAAAGACAAGATACCAATGACTTGTAATTTGTCCTTTGTAACTTGTCATTATTTACTGCCACCCCTCTCCGCAGGAGTGGGGAAAATACGACGCAAAAAAAAGGGTGACCGAGTATCGGTCACCCTTATCTTTTATAACCAGTGTGGGGGAGGTCCCACTCAGGCTATTTTTATGCTATTTGAGTTGCATTACTTTTTGCACTTTCTCATATCCAGGGGTCTGCATACGGATAAAGTAAACGCCGGTAGCTGTTGCCTTACCTTTGCTGTCTTCACCTTCCCAGACTATGGTGTGATTACCCTTTTCAAGTTTTTCATTGACCAGAGTCTTTACCTTTTGTCCCTTGATATTATATATAGTGATATTTGCGTGTTGATCTGCTTTCAAGCTAAACTTGATGGTCGTGCTTGGATTAAACGGATTTGGATACGCATGTTTTAACTCGTTGATATACAATGGATCGATATCGTCGCCTTCGTCCACGCTCGTCGTAGTGAGGATAAAGTTGCGTGTGATACCACCCGGTATATTCATATCAGCTGGGAATACACCCGCCATTTGTGACACAGGGATACCCTCTCTCCAATATTTGAATGTGATATCTTCATTACCATAAGAGTTGATATTTAGTGCCACCCAAGACTGTGCTTGATAGCTCTGGATCTGTCCCCTAGCACGAAGCTCATCTCCGACAAACGCAGCTATGATGTTATTCGGATTCACATTCTGACCTTCAGCATTTACCACCCGAGCAAGCAGAACATGACTTTCTGGCAGTGTAACAATCTGACCATAAGGATCACGATTGCGAGCTGGAGCAGGTGGAGTAGGTCTGCGATCTGGGTTCATAAAGTCATATAAATCAGGGAAGAACTCGTCTGGTAGCTTGACTATGTAAATATACCAAGGAGCTGAAGAATCGATTATACCAGGAGATGCAGAGTCATCACTTATCCAGAACTTATACGGTTTAAGGAATGGTTTGTCATTATAGTCAACAAGCTCGTCTAATGTTCTACCGCTTACCCAAAGTGCTGAAGTTAGTGGGGTTGAAGGTGTAGTTCCAAGTTCTACATAGGCTCCTCTCCCTTCAAATGAAAAGTATAGTCTACTATCAGTCAAATCGAGGGAAGTTCTTTCTGGCACACTGATTACAATTCTATTATGCTCCTCTTCGACCACACCTAAGAAATAACGACCGGATCCGAAGGCTTCCGGGGTTCCAGATGGTGGAGTATAAGTGAAATCCTCAACCCATAATCCTGCGCTCGTTAACCTACCTGGATCAGAGGTTCTTGCATTTGCTTCTTTGAATGAAAGACGATAAACCGCCAATTCGATATCTTCTAAAGAACTTAATGCTCCTTTGTATGCAACAGCATAAACAACAGAGTCAGATGCTGTAGTTACAGTGGGACCAGGTAATTCATTCGCTGTTAAAGTGTTCAGGAAAACTTCCCACCCAGCTTCGTTTAGATTATCTGCACCAAATGTTCTCAATTTTGTCAGGAAAACAGATTCAGTAAAGAAATGGATACCATCATAGCCATTTATACTGTCTTTATTGCTACCGATATCGATTGTTGTAGTCCCAATCGGGTAGGTAAACTTAACTAGCTTGGGACCATTAATATTTCTGATTTCTGCATCTTCGCTAGGTATAAGATCTTGTAAGATCGCAGTGAATATTTCCCCAGGTAACCCAACTATAGCACCGTAATTTAACCAGTTATTAGTTGGGATGGGAAGGCTGATACCCATATCGGAGTGGGTTCCCCAAGTCGTGTCATCGTATATTATTTTAGCTGGTGTCCCACTGTCGAAGGTAAATCCATAAGGTTCTGCCCATCCACCGGCTCTGAACTCGGTGCGTAATATTTTATATGTACTACCTATCTGAGGTCTATCACCATTTGTTTCTGATAGAACTGCTCCATACACTGGGTTAGGAACTGTGGTTACATCACCGGTTCTTTCCGGCATTGGATATCCTGCGTAGTCGTTGTCAATTGTTCCTTCTAGTTCGCTTCCTACTGGGTTCACTCCGATGAAGGGCTTGCCTGAAAATCTACTCACAAAGTTATTATGTTTATACTTTATTTCAACTACCGTTGAATCATTAGTAGACTTCTTTACCCAATAGCCGTTTCCATGATTGACATAATTCAAGGTAGAAGAGCCTAATGGGTCATCTTCCGTGTAGTGGACTTGAGTAGTTGACTCTATCTTTTCTATGTCATCCGCTTCGTATTCAAGACCAGATCTGGTATAAACAGGTTTACCTGCTGTGTAACCCATCTGATTCCAGTAGTTATCCCATAAAACGAAAGGTGTTACAGGTGGTATGGTTTCTGTCCATTTATAGTAATATGTGTTAGCACCTATGTTTTGGACATAGTAACTCTTGTCTTGTTCTAATGATAGACCACCTAAGCTGGTATTTTCGTCATATACACCTCCACTAACATGTTTCACTACAGGTATTGGATTGGGACCTCCAATATAAATACCATCATTAGAAATATATCTAGTGTTAAGCATGCCTGGATTCAATAGCCTTTGAAGTCCAAATGCGGTTGCAGGGTCAGTATCATTCTCTATGTTAAAGGAGATATGGTTCCAGCCCTGAGCCAACCTTATAATCTGGGTTCTGCGGAGTTGTATATAATTATTATTTAGGTTTTTTATACCG
>WRIO01000104.1 GCA_009782695.1 Candidatus Cloacimonadota bacterium | reverse complement strand
AGAAAAGCCAATTCCAAATGTGACTGGAAAACTGATTTCAGACGCTGCTATTCAATCAGGACACCGAAATGTAAGATATGTAGAAAAAAACGGAGATATTATAGCTGCTATCAAATCTAGTATATTAGAAAACGATATAGTTATCACGATGGGAGCAGGAGATATACACAAATATGGAAAGGAGTTATTAAATGGTAAATGATTATTCAAGGTTATCACATCTGAGGACTTTTGGCAGTATTGATTATATCTGCTATCCTAAAAACGACGAAGAGATTCAAAAAGCATATTTATATGCTAAGCAGCACAGCCTGTCTCCATATCCGTTAGGGGGTGGATCAAACACCCTGATTGGACATGCTTTAAATCACTTTATAATAAGCGACAGAGAATACCAACGTATATGGGATTATGAAACCCCAGAAGCATTTCACACTGATTTAAAAGGTGACACTCTAGTGCAACAACATTTGATAGTTAGCTCAAATACAAATATTAATTATTTGATAATGAGAGCTGCAAAAGATGGATTTGGTGGTTTAGAGTTCTTAGCAGGTTTGCCGGCTCACATAGGAGGCATCGTTTTTATGAACGCAGGTGTGGGAGGACAAACTATATCTGACTTTGTGGAATGGATTACCATAGTAGATGAAAAAGGAGAAAAAAAGCTTTTTAAAAAAGACTTAGATTTTCAATATCGCCAAACAAATATAAGAGGTTTTATCACTAAAGTGTGTGTAAATATGATTGAAAACGATTTTTCTGATAATAAAGAAATAAATAAAGATTTGCATCATTCTATGATCAAGCAACAAATTTTAGACAGAAAAAAGAAACAACCCCTTGATATGCCAAACATTGGTTGTTTTTTTAAGAACCCAAAAAACTTTCCCGCTGGGCTTTTGATAGAATCTGCGGGTCTAAAAGGGGTAAAAGTTGGGGGAGCTATGGTCAGCCGAAAACACGCAAATTTTTTGATAAACACAGGTAATGCAACTTTTGAGGACTTTATTTTACTGATAGATCAAGTAAAAGAAACAGTGCTCGAAAAATACAATATTGCATTAGAATTAGAAGTGAGGATTGTAAATGGGTAAAAAAAGTAAAAAAAGAGGGTACGGTAGATACATTCTGATACCAATATGCATTTTGGGAGTCCTATTTTCATTAGGTTACGCAGGGTATCACCATTTTAGAGACCATGAAATTTTCAAGGTAAAACATGTTCAAATCAGAGGAAATGAGCTTCTGGACACCAAATATTTATACTCTATAGCAGAAGCTTTCAAGGGAATAAATTATTTCGATATTGACCAATCTGATATCGAATCACGGTTTATTGCTAACTCTAGAATCGAAAAGGTAGATATTACTAAAAAAATTCTACAAAGAAAAGTAATCATTACTGTGATGGAAAGGAAAGGTGTGTTCCATATCATTGACAGCGTCGGTAACTACATACCTATAGACAAGGAAAGATATGTTTTAGATAAAGCCGATAGGTATTTAGCAGAAGACTTGCCACTCATAAACATAAAAATCGATAAAAACCAGTTAGTGACAGGAAATAAAATAGATGACAATAGAATAGAACATATCTTTGATGTCTTCGATACTATTTTGGAAAAAGATAAGGCATTGATAGCAGATATTTCGGAATTTAATTACAAGAATGGGGAATTGAACTTTATAGACAACAAAAATGGTTGCCGTATCATTTTAAGTAATGCTAATCTAAAAGATCAGATAGGGCGATTTATATTTATTCGTGCTCATCAACCCTTTCTCAGAAATTCTGTCATCGACCTAAGATTTGACGGTCAAGTAGTAGTTTCCTAAGGGTGTAAAAAATGGCAGAAACTATCATAACCGCTATCAATATGGGTTCCTCAGAAATTTCTGTTGCTATTGCTTTATTAAACGAAAATAAAAAACTGGAAATAAAAGGGAAAGGAATTGTCACCTCTGACGGTATAGAAAAAGGAATCGTCAAAGACTTACCTCTAACTGCTGAAAGCATACAAAAAGCTATAAAAATTGCAGAAAAACAATCTGATGTCGAGGTTGAAAACATTTTTGTAGGTATATCAGGACAACATATTATTTGCCAAGAAACAGTAGGTAGAATCTCTCTGGCGACTGACAATCAACCTTGCGAGATAAACCACTCGCATATAATTGCTGCTATCAATGATGGTAAAAACTCTATAAAAACCTCAGCAAATATAGAAAAATATGAGATTCTTGAGTGTTTACCCCTTTTTTATGAGATAGACAAGCAAGATGCTATCAAAAACCCGATAGGGATGTCGGGATTTTCGATGAAAGTTCATTTGAAAATCATTTTAGCTGATGCCACACACATTCGAAATATAAAAAAATGTTTTGAACTTGCCGGTATTAAAAAGGAACCCACTATATTGTTAGGAGCTTTAGCGACAGCTGATATGGTTATGAATGATGACGAGCGAAAATTGGGCTGTGCTTTGCTCGACATAGGAGAAGGCACCACAGACATCGTGATTTTTCAGCAATCACTATTTCTATCATATTTATGCGTATCTATGGGTGGGGGATTAGTATCCAATGATTTAGCTAGCGGGTTACGTACACCGCCTTCTTCGGCAGAGATCATAAAGATTGAACACGGAAATGTTCTGCCATCGACTGTAAAAGCAGAAAAACAAATCGAAGTTGACGGTATAGGAGGTAGGCAACCAATCAAGCGTCCTTTAAGCTGGATATCACAAATCATTCAAATAAGAGTAAAAGACATCATAGATACCTGCTATAAAGATATGTTGGCTGTATATCCTGATTTAGACAGACTAAATGCAGGTCTCATACTGACAGGGGGAACTGCTATGCTAGAAAATATTCATTTGATGATAGAAGACAAAAATGGGTTCAATCTACCATGTAAAGTCGCTGTGCCTGATACAAAAGGATTCAGTGGATCACTACAACAACTTGATAACTCACGATATGTGCAGCTGATAGCTATTTTCAGCTATGCTATCAAATCTGGGAGTCTTGAAAAGCAGCCAGAAAAGAAAACCATTATGTTTGAACAAGTTGGTTCTAACATTAAAAATAATATATTAAAAATATTTAAAAAGATAAATTTTTAGGAGGATAAAATGGATTTAATCGTAGAAAAAGATACTATGGAATTAGTGACAAATACTAGTGTCAAGGATCTAAAAATTACTGTAGTAGGGGTTGGTGGTGCTGGCGGAAATGCTATAAACTCTATGGTGAGTTTCGGACTAACAGGTGTAGAATATATAGCAGCAAACACAGATGCTCAGGATTTAAAAAAATCTAGAGCAAATATTAGGCTCCAATTAGGAGCCACTCTGACAAAAGGTCTGGGTGCTGGTGGCGATCCAGAAATAGGACAAGAAGCTGCTAAAGAGTCAAAAGACGAAATAGAAAATTTGCTAAAAGAGACCGATATGTTGATAATTTCAGCAGGAATGGGAGGAGGAACAGGAACAGGTGCTGCACCAGTTATAGCTAGCATAGCAAACAAAATGGAAATTCTCACTATGGCTATAGTCTCTTTACCAAATGACTTCGAAGGGACAAAAAGGAAGGAAAGAGCTCAAAAAGGTATTAATGAGCTCACAAAATATGTTGACTCTATGATAGTCTACCCAAATGACAAGATACAAGAGACTTTTGAAGTCCCTCTCAAAGCCTCTTTCTTGAAGGCTGATGAAGTCATAGCAAACTCTACACAAAGTATAGTGGAGATAGTTCGAGATATCGGGCACATTAATCTTGATTTCGCAGACATAGAGACTCTTCTAAAAAAATCTGGATATGCCTTTATCGGAACTGGGTGTGCAGAAGGAGAAGACAGAGCTCAGAAAGCTGCAGAAATAGCACTTTCGAATCCCCTTCTAGCAGACAATGATTTATCTGGTTGCAAGGCACTAATAGTCTCTGCTGTTTTAGGTAATGATTTTATGGGCAAAGAATACCAACAAATGATGGATGTCATCATCCATGTCACAGGGAATACAGAAAATATAAAACCTGGTATTACCTTTGATGATAATATGGATGGCAAAGCAAGAGTAACAATCATTGCCACAGGTTTACCACCTTCTGATGCTATCCAAAAAATGGGATGTGAAAAAGAAGCTATCAAAGAAAAAAAACAACCTGTACTGCAGTCACCCATACCACCGATTTTTATAGATCCAGAAATTCAAAATGTCAATATCTCGGATGAATTTGAAGAAATAGTAGGCAGGATTCAAAAAAATTCAGCAGAATTGATACCTCCAAAGCTAGAAACTACCCCATCTACTCCCGCGAACATATCTAGTCAAGTATATGGATGCACAGAACCGCCACCGTTTCTAAAAAAACTTTTTAGTTAGAAGCAAGGATAAAAACTCACTAGGATGTTTGTAAAAAACTATTAGCAAAGAAATGATCTAATAATGTATGCTTGTGGTTTTAGAAATGTGAAGGATCAAAAAGAAGGGAACAGTGACAGTAAGTCATTGTTCCCAAGCAATGTTAAATAATCAGATTAAGCTATGATCTTTTTGTTTTCAAAGACATAAGTAGGTTCTTTTTCTCCCACGATAAAGTCTTTGGTGATCAAGCATTGCTTTAGATTCTTAAGTTCTGGTATCTCATACATTATACTCATCATCTTTTTCTCCAAGATTGAGCGCAGTCCTCTAGCCCCTGTTTTTTGTTTGATAGCGATGTTCGCAATCTCTTTCAAAGCATCAGGGGTAAAATCTAAATCGACATTGTCCATCCTAAATAATTTTTTATATTGTTTAGTGATAGCATTTTTAGGCTTGGTCAAGATATCTATCAGAGCTAGATCTGATAGCTCTGTCAAGGGACATATAATAGGGACGCGTCCCACTAATTCTGGTATCAAACCATACTTTACTAGATCGACAGGGATAGTGTTTGTCAGATCATTTGTTTTATGTTCGATTTCGGAAATGTTAGTCTCGAAGCCTATGCCTTTTTGGTTTATCCTCTTTTCTATTATTTTTTCTAGACCACCAAAGGCGCCACCTATGATAAATAGTATGTTTGTAGTGTCCATTTCTATAAATTCTTGGTGAGGATGCTTTCTCCCACCTTTGGGAGGAACATTTACCTTGGTGCCTTCTAATATTTTCAGTAAAGCCTGTTGAACACCTTCTCCTGAAACATCGCGGGTGATAGATACATTTTCAGATTTGCGAGCTATCTTATCTACTTCGTCTATATAAATGATACCTTTTTCAGATT
>WRIO01000103.1 GCA_009782695.1 Candidatus Cloacimonadota bacterium | reverse complement strand
GTCACGATATTCTTAGCCCACAATTATTATGCATATCAAACAAACTTCTTGTTGGATGTTCGGATTGTTAATATGAATGGAGACCCTTCTATGATTTATATAGGAACAACTGGCGTAAATAGCTTAACATTCCTCGCTATTCAATATGGGAGCTACGAGATGACAGTCACAAATCCATTTTTAACTACATATACCACTCACATAAATATAGACTCACCCCTGATAAGTAGATATGTTAGCTTGACTGTGCCTGGGTCCGCAGGGGGATATATCTTTTATGACAAAGGATATATATCAGATGGATGGCAATATTTGGAGGCTGCTGACTATTTATATGAATTTGAAGCAACCTGGGGAGCCTCTGGTTATTATATGGGTGGCACATTCGAGGCTATTGGTTCAGGAAAGCAAAATACACTGTTTATTGTAGATTGGCTAGACACTCAAGGAGAGACAGGAAAAGCAGCACAACTGTGTAATGCTATGAATGGAAATGGAGAGTGGTTCTTACCCAGTAGAGAGGAGCTAAACTTGATGCACCAAAACCTGTGCAACCGAGGTGTTGGTGATTTTGGTGCATCAGATGGTACCAATCGCTGGCACTACTGGTCATCGTCTGAGAATGGTACTCACTACGCTAGAGGGCAGGATTTCAGCACTGGCTTTATGAATTTCCTCTACAACAAGAATGGATCCCAAAGGGTAAGAGCTGTTCGGGCTTTTTGAGGGTAAAGGCTATATTTTCTTTGCTATTTATATTAAGAAGCATTGAGAATAAATTAAGAGCAAAGCACACAATATTTTTAGGTGAGGCATCACTCAACCCTTCACCAGAAAATCGAGAGTTGCTACTGTTGTTCTCTGCGCCTCTTTGATATATTAAAAATGGCGATTAGAGAAGAGGTGTTTGCATAAAAAATACTTATCACATGCCTTTACTCCCCGGGTCTCTCTGCAGGGTAGAGAAAAACTTTCTAAAAATACATTTTTCAAAGTCTTTCCATTGTAAAACAACGGTATTTTAACTTTTTTCATTTTTATTTATTTTAGCTTGACAAAAAAGGTTGTTTTCCAAAATTGGGATAAATAAAAAAGGAAATGTTGAGGTGTAAATGGATAGTATAAAAGCAAAGTTTCAAGCGTTGGAAAAGCTAGTTGGAAATACTCCACTACTAAAAATCTTTTACAAATACAAAGGGCAAAAAAGACTTATTTATGCAAAGGCAGAAAGCTACAATTTTACTGGCAGTATAAAAGACCGTATGGCTCTACACATACTCCGCAACGCTTATGAGTGCGGAGAAATAAAACAAAATGATATAATCTGTGAAACCACCAGTGGCAATACTGGCATATCTTTTTGTGCTCTTGGTGCTTTTTTAGGTAACAAAACAGTGATTTTTATGCCTGATTGGTTGAGCGAAGAAAGAAAGAAAATTATGACCTTATTTGGAGCCGAATTAAAGCTGATATCCAGAGAAAATGGCGGATTTTTGGGATGTCTAGCAGCTGCTGAAAAGTTCGCTCAAGAGGGCGGAGTCTATCGTCCCTTACAGTTCGACAATACACACAATGTAGAAGCGCACTATCTGACTACCGCCCATGAGATAGATAAGCAAGTAGCTATGTTTAACCAAAAAGTGCAAGCTTGTGTGGCTGGAGTGGGGACAGGTGGCTCTGTGATGGGACTGCGTAAATATTTTGGCAGTGCTGTAAAGGTTCATCCTCTGGAACCGTCGAATTCACCGACATTGACCACAGGTCATCGAGTGGGGATACATAGGATACAAGGTATTTCTGACGAATTTATACCCAGTATAGTGAAGTTAGATCAACTTGACTCTGTTATCAGCGTTGACGATGGCGATAGCATCATCATGGCTCAGCAGTTCAACAGTAAATTAGGGTTAGGAGTGGGAATCTCTTCTGGGGCAAATTTTCTAGGTGCAGTGCAATTGCAAAATATGTATGGCGCAGATACCTGTGTCGCAACGATATTTGCAGACGACAACAAGAAGTATTTATCAACAGCATTGGCGTCCAAAGAGCCGATAAAAGAGGGTTTTCTCTCATCGGACATAGAAATAGACGGTTTTGAGGTAGCTTTACTGCCGCATTAGTAGTCGAGATCTTCCGCTCTCCAGACATTGGTTTTGTAGGGATGGATTACCCAGCCTTCCATAATGATCGTAGGATGCGCACCGACAATTCTCATCCAATTTGAAGGAGTGGCAACTTTTTGAACAGGAAGGTGATTTAAAATAGAAATGAGAAATTGTTTAGTTTCCTTTGGATAGATGAAAATAATCTGGAAGCTTCCCTTTGTTCCAAATGATGATGTAAAGAAATGCACGATTTGTAAATCTCCTCAAAAAGGACAAACTTCTCCGCTTAGTGGTGGAGGGGGATTTTCGAATTGTCTGCTTAAACAGCACATCAGGTTGATGTCTATAATATCAAAAATATCGAGCAGCTCTCACTTTATACTCATTAGACTTAAGATTGTCATACTGTTCACCGTTCCCAAAATGTATGTACCATACAGCTGTCCCAACATTACACTCGCTAGAAGACCAGTAACTCAATGCACTAAAATCACCTACATTTCTAGCATGTAAATTTTGATACATTCTGTGGAGCTCGTCTATGCTGGGTAAAAACCATTCACCAATCTCATTTATCTCAAAACAAAACAAGGCTGCGTAGTCTTCTAAGCCATAACTGATTGACCAATCTATGATGTTTTGTGTATTTTGCTTTCCTGTCCCGATGAGAGTGGAAGTCCCACCCGTACGACCATAACGACTACTCCACTGGGCTACGAACTCATCTGTAATGGTTGCTGCTTCTATATATCTCCATCCTTCAGAAACATATCCCTTGTCATAGAATACAAAACCACCAGAAGAGCCAAGCACAGATAGACGCACATGATGGTTTATTATCAATGAGTCTATGCTTACATAAGTAGTGTATGGGGAAAAAATGTTGTTACTCACAGTTAGCTCATAGCTACCATATCGAACAAAGGGGAACGCTACACAGTTTTCCACAGTAGTATCTGCATAAATACACAAAGGGTCATCATTAGTATTAGCTAGCCACACATTGATGGGTATATCAGCTTCATCAGCATAATAATTGTGAGTAATGGAGATAGTGACAGTGGACAGCAAGTTTAACAAGGGTGGTACCTCACTTTCTTTTGTCGTTTTGTGTGAACATGAAAGTATAAACATTACCACAATGTGACTTATGAGGGTTAATCTTTCTGTCATAAAAACATCCTTTTTAGCGATAATAATAGGAGAGCTGAATATACTTTACTACATAGCTTCTCGCTTGCGCCAGTAATTTTATAAAGCCATAATTTGTCAAGTGTAAATAAATTATAGCTCCATCAAACTATCGTAAAAATCTATCGATATGAGAGAACGACTATTTTTCATAAAATTTCCTTGACAAGAAACCCCATTTTTTATTTTTTGTTTCTTTTATAAATACAAAACTCGGAGGCACGAAAGGTGGCAAGTAAAAGTTCTTTTTCTTATTTTAAAAATTTGAAGGAGATGTCCTCTATTAGAGCGATAGCAGAAGCTCTAAAAAATAGCTCAAAGGCTCGTAAAATAACTATGCGAGAGGCTTACGAAATGGCAAAAAATCAGCAAGGTGTCAGTGACACAGATTTACCTATCTATCCAGATTTTGCAAAAATGATGGGATTACCAAATGGTGCGACAGTGTTAAATGACTGTCATGGTGATGTGATAGGGCGTTCTTCAAAAGCTCGAAAATTCTATAATAAACTCACTTCTGCAGAAAAAGAAAAGATAGAAGGTGATATACGGGAGGCAGTTTTTCAGATGGAAAAATACCCCCTCATTAAGGCGGAAGCAGTTCTCGGTATGGACTCTGATTTGATGATACGAGCAACCTTCATCACCACAGAATCTGACGCCATGAATATGTTTAACTGGCTGTGCAATTTTCAACCCTTTGAGACTGTCGCTGAAGAGTATCATAAATCAAAAGATGTTCCTATCATAGATATTATATTAGTTGCTTTCAACGAATGGGAAACCACTGACCCGTATTATTTAGTCGGCAAGTACCCACAACTTGCTCTGCATGATGTGCACCAAAATGTTTTGTTTATTTTTGGGATGCGTTATTTCGGAGAGAGGAAAAAAGGAACTCTTACACTCGGCTGGACTTCCGGTATTAAGATGGGTTATGTAGCTTGTCATGCAGGAATAAAAGAGATAGATTTTTCCACTTGTGAAGATAGCAAATACCACAAATTGGACAAACGCTCGATAGTATTTTTCGGGCTCTCTGGGACTGGAAAATCTTCACACACGAACTCACACACAAACGGTGGCACGCTGCCAAAAGGCTTTAAAAAAGTTATCTTACACGATGATGCCTTTCAAATAGATGTAGATAACAAGGTATGTTTGGGCTGGGAACCAACACTTTTTGATAAAACGGACAGTCGTGAGCTGGGTAATAATGACTGGAATTATATGATCTCTCTGATGAACCACACTATTTTGGAAATAGAAGGAAAACGAATACCCATAGGTATGGATCTCCGAAACTCAAATGGGAGAGCCTTGATGTCTCGCGATGTGATAGGCAAAACGGTTAACCGTTGCAGTTTTCCAAAAGCCCTTGCTTGGCTGATGAAAGACAGTGTGTTGCCTCCTATCATAAAATTCAATAATAACCACCTAGCGATAGCTATGGGAGCTGCACTAATGACCGAAAGAAACAAAGCAGAGAACTTGTCAGCCGAAGAACTCGGCAAATTGGTCTTTGAACCCTTTGCAAATCCATTTCGTGTTTATGAGCTTTACAAAGATGTGGAAGCCTTTTTACGGGTAGCAGAAACGGATGCCGACTTTTATTCTTTTAATTCCAAAGGTTATTGGAAAAGCTCTGATACAGACCTGGAGCCGATTTCTCTGCAAACCTCTCTTACCTTGCAAACAGCTATCTTGACAGATGCTCTGGAATGGGTTGACTGGGACTTAGTGCCTGGTGCTATGATACCCACCAAAGAGACAATAGATAAGCTAATACCTGGTTATAGTGTAAAATATGATCCTCTTACTCGTGAAAATTACGCCGAATACCGTATGACTGTCCACGATAGGTTCCAGCAGAGGATAAACTTCATAAAGACTACCGACATCAGCACAAAGCTCGAGCTTATGAATAAATTAGTCGATGCATTGTTTGGGAACACACCAGTTTAAAATTTATCAAAAAATAGGTAATGAATATAAGTAGTTAG
>WRIO01000102.1 GCA_009782695.1 Candidatus Cloacimonadota bacterium | reverse complement strand
AAGTATAGCCATAGAAACCGACTTTCCAGAGACACCTTTGTTCTGTAAAATAAACAAAGAAAAATTTCAAAATGCCTTTGACAATCTCTGTTTTAACTCTATCAAATTCACAAATGCCGGTGGCACTATCACCATAAAAGCACAGGAAGCGAATGATATGATAAATATCCATGTAATAGATACAGGTATCGGGATAGAACCAGATATGATAAGCAGACTTTTTGAAAAATATACAAAAGCTGGTAGAGTCGGAACAGCAGGCGAAGCCTCTACTGGTCTCGGACTTTACATAGTCAAGCAAATCATCGACATGCATAATGGAGCTATCGAGGTACTTTCAGAGGTCGGAAAAGGTTCAGAATTTATCATAAAATTGCCAAAATCTGAAGCCGAGCTATCAGAATAATAAAATAATGTGATTTTATATCATTTCTTTGGAATTATAGTATAATAAAGGGAGTGTGATATTATTGACTATAGAATATAAAAGATTTTCTACAAGGTAGTGGCTTGAATAGAAATCGGGAAGTTTAAAGCATTTTTGCTGAAATAGACTACTAAAAACAAGCTCACTATAGTTCCCTTCTGCAAGGCTACAGGTTGAATCTGATACATCCAATATTGTTTGTTGGGTTTAGTTTTTTTTGCAAAAGTTACCTAGTCTGAGCCTATATTGTTTTTCTAGGAAGACTTCACACCCTATTCGTATGTCTGACTTCTACTTTCTCTAGATATCAGATACTATCCTTGCGCTTACACAAAATCAATATATTTAGTGAAACTAGTAATATAAAGTATCCTGAATGATAAAAAATAATAAAAATAAAATAGGAGAAAAAAATGGAAAACATTTTTGAAACAAAGGAAGATCATAGCAATTTTAAATGGGAAAACCTTGGGAATATTAAAGAAGGGAGGGGAACTCTCGGCGATGATATGCCGGTGCTAGTGTATAGATTGATGCAGTTTACCATATATGACATCATGTCGAAAACTTATGGTCGACCTGAAGCAGATAAGCTTCTTTATAAAGCAGGCTACCTTGCAGGAAGTGAGTTTGTAAAAAATACACTAGATTTAAGCCTAGACTTCAATGTCTTTATTGCTAAGTTAACAGAGACCTTAGCAGTGCTAAAGGTAGGAATTTTACGGATAGAGTCCGTGGATCCTGACGTAAAAAAGATAGTGATGACTGTATCAGAAGATCTAGATTGTAGTGGTTTACCTTTAACCAATGAGAGGGTCTGCACTTATGATGAAGGTTTTATAGCAGGTATACTACACGAATATACTGGTGAACATTATCATGTGCAAGAGATAGACTGCTGGGCAAGTGGTGATAGAATATGCCGTTTTCGTTGCGATAAAGAATAAGCAATTATTATGAGCGAATCATCTAAAGTAGCAAACAGAGTTTCAAGTTTACAAAGCTCAAAAGATTTGTATCCTGCAGACCTTTCTGTGATAGCTAAAGTATTCTTTGAGTATGTGAGAGATATCATATACAGCTCAGAAAATGCTACTTTAGATTTTTCCACTATACCTGAAGAATTCCATGATTTAGGTAAAGGACTAAATTACCTCCAAACTATTATCATAGAAACAAAAGCGTTTACTAAGGAATTAGCAAAAGGTAATTTAGATTCAAAAATACCTTCAGTTGGGAATGAAATAGCTGCACCCCTAAAAACACTCCACGCCTCCCTCAAACACTTGACTTGGCAATCTCAGCAAGTAGCTTTAGGAGATTATGAACAAAGAGTAAGCTATATGGGCGACTTCTCTGATGCCTTTAATAATATGATATTACAGCTAAAACAGCAGAGACAAATAATACTTGCCGAAAAATCCACTTTGAAAAAGTATGTCGAGATGATGCTACTCAGTATCACAAACCCACTACTAGTTTTTGATAAATATGGGAAATTAGTGTATGCTAGTAATTCATGGTTTGACTACTTCTCAGAATTTACAAAAGATGAAATATCAGGTAAAACTATCGAAGAGTTATTTAGTAGCAACACCACTGAAGGGTCGTTGTCTGAAATTGTATTTTACTATTTGTCAGCGAATGTAAATAGGAACATTCAAGAGACTGTGCAAGATATAGATTCTCCACTTAAATCATCTATGAGACATTTCCGAATGCAGTTTACACCTATGTTTGACAATGAAGTAGATATAAGCGGGGTTATGGTATTTTTGTTTGATCTCACTGAGATAGAAGATGAGCGTAGAGCAGCCGAACAAGCGAGAGAAATAGCGGTTCAATCGCTTCGAGTGAAATCTATCTTTTTAGCAAAGATGTCCCACGAGATGCGGACGCCATTAAATGCAATAGTGGGTCTGACAGAAGTTATCTTGAAAAAAAGTTATGAGTCTATAGAAACTTTTGAACCATTGAGTAGAATATTAGACTCCAGCTCTCATCTATTAAATCTGATAGAAAACATCTTAGATTTGTCGAAAATAGAAACAGATAGTTTAGAACTAAATCTAAAAGAATACGAAACATATACTCTGATACTAAACACATTAAACTTAAACAAGCTAAAATATGAAAAAAACACTGTAGATTTCATATTAGAAGTAGACCCCTCTCTACCTAAAACAATGCTAGGTGATGCTCTTCGAATTAAGCAAATACTATACCAGTTGATATCAAATGCCCTAAAGTATACAGAAAAAGGATTTGTAAAACTTAAGATAGCAAAAATAAGCTATGATAGATATGAAAAGCAACAAACTGAACTAAAAAAGTTTTGGAGCGATGTCGCTGATGATCAAGTCGTCATAAAATTTGTGGTGGAAGATAGCGGGACAGGGATAAATAAATTTGATTTGAGTACATTGTTTTCGGAATATTCTAGCTACCAAAACATCAAAGACAGAGACTCCGAAGGAGCAGGATTCGGGCTAAACCTTTCTAAAAAACTAGCAGAAATTATGGGTGGCTATCTCACTGCTGAAAGTGAATTTGAAAAAGGGAGTATTTTTTCTTTATACCTAAAACAAAAGAGACTTAATGATGATGTTTTAGGCATAGAGAAAGTCGAGGAACTACAAAGCTCAATCTATAGGGAAAAGGCTCAAATAGAATCAAATAGTTACCAGCGAGTATATATGCCTTATGGAAAGGTTTTAGTGGTAGACGATGTGGAGATGAATTTATATGTAGCAAAGAAAGTGATGGCTGATTATCGATTGCAAATAGATACTGTATTAGATGGAGCTTCTGCTATCGAAATGATAAAGAATGGTAAGGTATATGATGTCATCTTTATGGATCACATGATGCCTATATTAGACGGTATGGAAACCACTCGGTTGATTAGGGAAACAGGTTATATAGGTATCATCATTGCTTTTACTGCTTACGCAATAGAAAGCAACGATGAGCTGTATCTACAGAATGGATTCGATGGTTTCATGGCAAAGCCAATCAATACTCAAATACTAAATAATATACTGAACAAATACATCAGGGATAGATATCCCGAAGAAGCCAAAAAATATAGTCAAATAGAGATATCTACCCATAATGAAAGCGAAGACACTAATCAATCGCTTACCTTGGAGCATCTTGACTCAAAGCTGGTAGAAATATTTGTAAAAGATACCAGGATATCTATCAATGCTATCAATGATTCCTATCAGCAACGTGATTACAAGATGCTACAAGTAAATTTCCACGCTCTAAAATCTATGCTTGCCAGCATAGGAGAGGTAGAAAAATCAAAGATAGCTGCCAAACTGGAAGCTGCTGTGCAGAATAATGATATGCCTTTTATTGATAATAATATATCTGATTTTATAGCATATTTAGAAAAATTGATAAAAACTTTACAAGAAATAAATAAACAAGAAGTTGCAAATGATGAAGTCATAATCGAAGACACTTATCTTCTAACAAATCAACTAGAAATCATCATAGAAGCTTGCCAAAACTATGATGACAATCGAGTATTCTCGGCTATCAATCTTTTAAAGGAATATAGATGGAAATCAAAAACAGCAGATTCCTTAGAAGAAATTTATAATACTATTTATTTGCATAGCAGCTTCGATAAAGCAGAAGAATACAGTAATAATCTTTTAATAGAAATAAAATAGGAGAAATAATGCCTAAAATCGGAAATAAATTCTTACTAATAATTTCAGGTGCATTAATAGTCTTTTTTATATACTATTCACCTTTCAATGATAAAAGGTCTAAAAACACAGTGGTAGCAACAGTGAATGATAAAAAAATCACATACGCGCAGCTACAAGAATTTTCGGTAAACACTTATGGTTCGCATGTAGAAGAACAAAATGAAGAATCTCTAGAAATGATGCTAAACCAAGAAGTCCTGATACTATATGCTTACAAGTCTGGGATAGTCGAAGATGTATTGGAAGAAGTCTTTGAAAAACAAATGAGATACACTCGTGAAAGATTGATGTTAGAAATGTTTTTTGATCTCGATGCCCAAGACAAAGTCACAATTAGTAACAATGAGATTTCCGATTTTTACCAGAATCAGCCTCTCTTTACCCTAAAATCTATCCCTTTTCTATTTTCTGATGAACTAGCTAAAGATAAAGCAGAAGAGGCTAGCAAAGAATTGAATAGAGGTATAGATTTCGATATTGTATATAAAATGTTTTTTCCTGCAAAGGGAGCAGAAAAAAAAGGACTTGTAGGTATCACGAATTTTTATGACTTACCAGATTACTTAAAACCATACAACACCCAGCTTATAAGCACAGGGAGTGCTACCGACCCTATAGAAACAGAATTTGGATATACTGTTTTTTACAGAAGCACAAAGCCGAGTGCTAACGAAACAAAAGGTTATATTCGTAAAGAGCTTTTGAAATATCAGACTGATCATTATATCACAAAGCGCCAAAATGATATCACTAAAAGCAATCGTATAAACCTTTTTAACATAGACAAATCTTATCAGAACAGAAACCATCAGACCACAAACGAAAACCTTGCTACAAATGATATGACAAATACTCATATCACAGAAAAAGAAGTATTTGAAAGATTGAAGGATTTATACGAATACAGCTCTTTTGCTGCTTTAACACATAAAGAATTCCTCGATTATATAAACTTATTTATCACTCAAAAAGCTATCTTGTCTATAGCTGAATCAGAGAAGCAATTTCAAAATGCAAAATTCACAGCAAATTGGGAAAAGGAAAGAGTCAAGCTACTTCAAAACCAAAACCAAGAAATAGCCAATTATATGTTTGAAGACTTTCATGATTTGATCATCAGCCATTTGACAGATAATGTTTTGAAGGCTATATATGAGCAAAATGTAGATGTT
>WRIO01000101.1 GCA_009782695.1 Candidatus Cloacimonadota bacterium | reverse complement strand
AAAAATCAAAGCTAACTTGAAAAGTTGGGTATGCTCATTACCAAGCACTCCAGCAAAACCAGTAGTTTATGATTTTCCCAAACCGAAACCCAGAGAAGCCTTTGTTATACCCAGTATGGTGCAATATACAGGTAAGGGATACAGCTTCCGAAAGCTAGGATTTGAATACAAGGGTTCCATGGAAGTGCTAAAAACTATCCTGTCATTAGATTACCTTTGGAATAAAGTTCGGGTGCAAGGCGGTGCTTATGGATGCTTTTTAATGCAATCACCTAATGGGCAATTTATCCTTTGCAGCTATCGTGACCCAAACTTGCAAAAAACTTTGAATGCTTATGACGGCACAGTGCAATACCTAAAAGATATGGATATTTCTGACTTCGAGATGACCAAATATATCATCGGAACTATCCGAAACTTTGACCAGCCAAAGACCGCTTCGGGCAAAAGTGCAGCGGAGGACAGGTATTACTTTAAAAACACAACTCAAAAAGATGTCCAAAAACAAAGGGATGAGATACTTGCCACTGATGTCCCGGCTTTAAAATCTTATTTGGAAATGGTCGAGAGAGTTATGAAAGAAGACTGTTATTGCGTATTTGGGTCATCAAATAAGATAAACGAAGAAAAAGAACTGTTTACAGAGATTATCACTGTGCTAAAATAAGACTGTTCACAAATTGAAGTTGCTTGTAGAGGAGAGGGACCCCCCTCTCCTCATTTAGATTGGTTACTTGTAAGTTTAAATTCCCCTCTTGTCACCCTGAGCGTAGTCGAATGGATGGAGAGGGAAAAAAGGAAATATGATGGTTGATTCTGAGAGATTTAAAGGTGTAAATTTTTGTTTAAACTGTGGTAACTCTTTAGAGATAAAACACGATAAAGAAGGGAAGGAGAGACCACAATGCACCAAATGCGGCTGGATATATTATAAAAATGCTGTTCCGGCGGTAGCGGTTGTGGTGCTAAATGAGAAAAATGAGATACTACTCGTTAAGCGGAAGTTCCCTCCTCAACAAGACTTTTGGGCTCTGCCGAGCGGATATATGGAGATATGGCAGACACCCGAAGAAACTGCAGTTTGTGAGCTGCAAGAAGAGACTGGTTTGATAGGTGACGTGGATAGATTTATAGGTTATTATATGGGCTTTTCGCCCATATATGAAAAAGTGCTATCTCTTGGCTTTAAAATGAATATCACAGGGGGTTGTCTGCAAGCAGGCGATGATGCAGAGGACGCCCGATTCTTTGGAGAGAGAGACCTCCCAGTTATCGCTTTTTGGTCACACATAGACTTTATGCAAAAATGCGGGATAAAGATACAAAAGGAGACTCCTGACGAAATTCAATAAGTCAGCAATCGCTGTTTAACCCCAAAAATGAAGGAAATATTATGGAATTAGAAAAAAACTACAATGCAAAAGATACAGAAAATAAATGGTATAACTACTGGCAAGAAAATGGCTTATTTGCTCCAAAAGAGGATAGATCACAAAAGCCCTTTACCATAGTGATACCGCCGCCAAATGTCACTGGAATATTGCACATGGGGCATGTGCTAAATAACACCTTGCAAGATGTTGCTATTAGATATCACCGAATGAAAGGCAGACCAACCTTGTGGATACCAGGGACAGACCACGCCGGTATAGCCACCCAAAATAGAGTGGAAAAAGACCTAAAAAAAGAAGGCAAAAGCCGATACGATATAGGTCGTGAAGCTCTGGTAAAAAGGATATGGGACTGGAAAAAAGAAAAAGGTTCGCTCATCATAGAGCAATTAAAGCAGTTAGGTTGCTCGTGTGACTGGTCGCGGGAACGTTTTACTATGGACAAGGAACTTTCTCACGCAGTGAAAAAAGTCTTTATCCATTTATATGAAAAAGATTTGATTTACAAAGGAAAATATATCATCAATTGGTGTCCACGCTGTGAGACAGCGCTTGCGAATGACGAGGTGGAATACACAGACCAAAAAGGTAAATTATGGCATATAAAATACCCTTTCGAAGACGGAAGTGGTTATATCGTCATAGCCACGACACGCCCAGAAACTATGCTAGGCGATGTAGCTGTGGCGGTGAACCCTTCTGACCAAAGGCATAAGGAATATATCGGCAAAAATGTGATACTACCAGTTATGAACAAGCCCATACCTATCATAGCAGACGACTATGTGGATAAAGAGTTTGGCACAGGCTGTGTAAAGATCACACCTGCTCACGACCCAAACGACTTTGAAGTGGGTATTAGGCACGATTTAAAGCAGCTATTGGTGATGGACCAGAATGGCAAAATCAATGAGAATGGTCCTGCCCATTTGCAAGGTTTGGACAGGTTTGAGGCTCGCAAAAAGATCATCGAGCAGCTGACAGAGGAAAATCTACTAGAAAAAGTGGAAGATCACGACAACTCTGTTGGCCATTGCTATCGCTGTGACACAGTGATAGAGCCTTATTTATCTGACCAATGGTTTGTGCGAATGAAACCGCTTTCACATAGGGCAATAAAAGTGGTCGAGGACGGTGAAGTGCGGTTTGTTCCCGAGAGGTGGACAAAGGTGTATATGCACTGGATGAATAATATCCGTGACTGGTGTATATCCCGCCAAATATGGTGGGGGCATAGGATACCTGCTTATTACTGCTCGAATTGTCAGGGGGTTCAAGTGGCTATGGATACTCCAGCAGAATGTCCAGTGTGCCATTGTAAAGAATTTTCCCAAGACGAAGATGTCTTGGACACTTGGTTTTCCTCGTGGCTATGGCCCTTTTCGACCTTAGGCTGGCCCCAAAAAACAGCCGATTTGGAATACTTTTTGCCAACAAGTGTCTTGATAACAGGCTATGACATCATCTATTTATGGGTGGCAAGGATGATCATGGCTACTTTGGAATTTGAAAATAAAATCCCATTCGACACAGTGTTTTTAAATGGTCTAGTTCGCGATAAACAAGGCAGAAAAATGAGTAAACAGCTCGGCAATTCACCAGACCCGATAGACATCATAGATAAATATGGAGCAGATGCCCTGCGGTTTAGCATGATCTTTAACACACCGAAGGGACAAGACTCATATTATTCTGATGAAATAGTGGAGATAGGTAGAAATTTCTGCAATAAGATATGGAATGCCTTCAGATTTATCGTTATGAATATCGAGAATATAGATGGTTTACCAGGAAATTTACATTTTGATTTAGCCGATAAATGGATTTATGCACGACTGAACCAAGTGACGAAGGAAGTAGATGAGCATTACAAAAACTTGCGATTCAATGATGCTACACAGGAGCTGATGCACTTTATCTGGGACGAATATTGTTCGTGGTATGTGGAAATGGCGAAGGAAAAGTTTTATAACGAAAAAGACAGTGAGATATTGCTCACGACAAAATATGTGCTGCTTGATGTTATGCAGCAAGCTATGAGATTACTACATCCTGTGATGCCCTTTATCTCAGAAGAGATTTTCCAGCTAATAAAGCAGATTTTCCCCATAGAAGACCAGGCTTGTATAATAGCCACTTTCCCCGTGATTCAACCCGAAATGATAGATAACCAAGTCTTATCTACCATGGCTGTGCTGCAAGAAACTATCACTGTTATCCGCAATCTACGCAAACAAATAAACATTTCGCCTGCTTTAAATGTCGATATTCATATTAAACTGGCAAATGATACCCAACATCAACTGTTTTTAGAATACGACGGCTATGTAAAAAAGCTTGCGAAGGTAGGAAAGATCACTATGGGTGTCGATTTAGAGAAACCAGCTTCATCTATCGTAGCTGTCGCAGGCGATATCCAAATATACTTGCCATTACAAGGCTTGATAGATATTGAAGCCGAAAAAACAAAATTAGAGAAACAAAAAGATAAATTAGAAGCAGAATTAAAAGTAATCCATGGCAAACTCAGCAATGACAACTTTATAAATAATGCAAAACCTGAAGTGATAGCAAAGGAAAAAGAAAAAGAAGAAGAAGTCGCTACAAAGCTAAACACAGTGCTATATGTGATAGAATCACTGGGATAGTAAAGTAAAAATCAAACCAAATCAATTGATAACTAAAAATATGTAAATAGGTATCAGAGAACTTTAGGTTATATATTCCGATAAATAAAAAAAGCGGAACAGAAAACTGCTCCGCTTTATTTATCACATGGTTTACTTAGTTCTCCACTTTATGTAATGGCATTCTTTGTAAATATCTGAAGTAAAAGCAGGTTTTACGCGAATATTTAGGTTTTGTGGACCAGAAGCTTTTATTTTAAATTTAGTTTCAAACTTAACTATCTTATCTGGATACTTTTCTTTGTAGGTAAGGGGTATGATTTCGACATTGTCGACACCATCATATTGATAAACTACTTCCACAGAAAATAGGGCTTTATCAGCCTCATCGAGATATACATAAGCGTCTATACTTACAGTATTCCCCGAAGTGACATTTTCTGGGTCTGGGAACTTCAGGAAGAAGTCTTTGATGTATATCTTTGACCAATACTTGTCCACTTGGTGTCTAAGGTTGATTATGTTCTTTAGCTCTTTGTTTTTATCTGCCGTGAGTTTGTGAACCGCATGAATAGCTGGGATATAGAATAGCTTCGTATATTCGTCAACCATTCGGTGCATATTAAATCCTCTTCCCACAGTGTATATCGACCTTTTCATCATATTTATCCACTTTAAAGGTTGGTCAGCTGCATCTCGTTCAAAGAAGATAGGTGCTATATCGTATTCTATTAGGTCATAAATCTGTTCTGCTTCCATCGTTTGAGCTGTGGCATAATCTGTGTAAAAGTCGCCTGCATTGATAGCCCAACCGTTTGTGCCGTCATAACATTCTGGCCACCAGCCATCTAGCACAGAGCAGTTGAGCACGCCGTTTATACCTGCTTTCATACCAGATGTTCCGCTAGCTTCCATAGGTTTTACAGGGGTATTAAGCCATACATCACAGCCTTGCACTATATGGCGAGCGACGTTCATATCATAACCTTCGATAAATACGAATCTGTCCTCCACATTATTTTGCCGACCAAATTCTATTAGATTTTTGATAAGTTTTTTTCCTTCGACATCGGCGGGGTGCGCTTTCCCTGCAAAGATAAATTGCACAGGCCTTTCTGTGTTCGACAGTATTCTGAGTAGTCTTTCAGGATTTTTTAGCAAAAGATTTGCTCGTTTGTATTCAGCAAATCTACGAGCAAAACCAATAGTGAGGTATTTTGCATGTAAATAAGATTTTTTGTTTGTGGCAGAAGAGACTATTCCACGTTCGTTTTCAAGCTTTTGTATTCTGTCTCTGATGAAAGTGATCATCT
>WRIO01000100.1 GCA_009782695.1 Candidatus Cloacimonadota bacterium | reverse complement strand
TGAAGCTATAAAGTTCTCATCAGGGATACCGTCGTCTTCGCAAAACAATAGTAAAGGAGCCTGAGCAAATACACTCCCGATATTCCTTGCCAAATAAGCCCCTGTGTTCGTGTTTAGCTCCACATATACATTTACCAAGCTTTTTATCTCATGCATATAAGGGTCATCACTGCCGTTATTTACGAATACTATCTCCACATTTCTGTTTTCACATTGCAATTCACTATGAGCGTATAAGCTATCTATCTGCTGATTGAGCATCACCAGCTCATTCCATAGGATAGGATTTGACTTCCAAGCTATGATGATGATAGATACAGCTGGTGTATCTTTGGGATTTATATATTCCACAGATTTAAAAAACCTTTCATAAAGTGATAATTTCTCACTCCAGTTTTTTTCATACAGAAATTTAACTAAGGGATTTTCTCCAAAGCTTTCTGGGTCTGTGATCTTATCGTTTTTTTTCATTTATTATTACTCCTATTATTATAATCTTATCAGCTGATAAGGCTTCTGATTTATCAATGACGCTTTTTGGGTGAACCCACCTTTATACATCTTGTCTATAACTACATCATACAAACAGTTAGAGTTTGATAGCATAAAGAAATCTGTAAATGATTTCAACATAATAGACCCATCAAAATCATCATTATATTTCAGATGAGCTAAGTTACCCGGAATTGTATATACATAATCTAGTTTCGACACGATTTCTAAAAAGGTCAAACTATCTGAACAGACTAGTATTTTATTACTCTTATTTGGATAGCATTTTCTGTAAATTAGAGTTAACTGTTCTAGGCATTTTTGAATTAAAGCAGGTCTTTCTTCGGTGGGCATTGTTACACGAGTAGGTCCTTCATAAAAGTCACCGAGCAGATTTTGAAACCTAAATGTGGCAGAAATATAGCCTAACCCGCCTATCAAAGAAATGTTTTTATCGACCTCACTCTTTAATACAGGAGAGAGCTTGAATAGTTTATGAAAATCTTCTGAAAACAATTCTTGGTTAGGTGGTCTATTCGTCGGCATCACGATTTGTTGATAATATTTAAAAAGATATTGCAGTTCGATTATGGGATTTCTAACAGCAGTGTCTCGCCCACTTAATGGCATAAAAAGTGATATTTTGCTATCGAAGATTATAGATTCTGGATTTATCTCCCAGTCAACTTCATTTGGTCGTAAGTAATTTATCAGATTGTTTGGATGTATAAAACTTATCTTAAAATCTACATCCAATGATTTTGTAAATTGATAACAAGTGATTATCCCCCTCAATCTATCTGCGAGTCCCCCGAAATTGTGTATGGCGTCTGCCCAAAAAATGAGCATTTTCTTTTCGTTTCTTGCTGCCTTCAGCTGTGCGAATGTGTATTTTTGAGGATAATATTTCTTGTAAATAGCGCGTGACTCTTGATCCAGCTTCTCTTTTAAGTCCCACAATGCTCCATCACTATTGTTTTCAAAGATAAAAAAGTGGTGATAGGTGTTATCTTTTTGCAAATACTCACTGATGAGAGTATAGCCATTTAATTTGGCTATTTTATTGATATAATCTAAAACCCAACTCTCTTCATATCCTACCTTCCCGATTTCCCAGTAGTGTTCTCCATTAAATGTGTGAGTGCCTGAGCTATGTGGGAGAGAAATTAGAACCCTTTTCTTTGCTACTCTCATCATTTCCGAGAGAGCATACCGAAACTCGTCGAATGGTAGATGTTCAAGCACTTGAAAAGCACAAACCACATCGAACTCATTATCGGAAATAGGCATGTTGGTAACAGAAGCCACATAATCTGGGTTAAAACTCACGCTGTAATCCAATGTTTTATAGGTGATATCGGGTAAATTGTTGATGATGGCAGACACTACTTTATATGCGACTCCTATGTCTAAAATTGACTTGGGGTTTATAGTGAGGATTTCTTTTATCTGAGAATACAAGGACGACCATCTTTTCTCATTGAAATATGTCAAAAATGCTTCTTGTTTATGGTCATCATTCACCTGTGATTTTATGTGTTCAGGCAAATCATTCTTTTGATTCTTTAGACTTATTTGAATGTCTAAATCACTATCATTTTTCGTCATGATAGTTAAAATATTACTTTGATTTTTGATGCTAGGGATAGTAGTGTAGATATCTTGGTAGCTTATGAAAATATCTTCAGGGAGGCTGACTTTTGAATCATCATATTCCAGCTTGTAAATAATATTATCAGAGGGAACTAATATAACACCTGGTTTGGTCTTGTTAATTATCTTTTTTATAGCATAGCAGGATTCTAGGGTTTTGCTTTCTCTGGTAGCCAGATTAATTTTTTGAGTTACACTCATTATTTGTGCGTAATTTTCCACACCCATTATACCAGATAAAAAATCTATCTCCAAGATTTCTCCGGGGTATAGGTCCCAGCCCTTTAATAAAGGCGTTTTTCTGTTTATTTCGGGTATGATATCATTTACTGGAAAATCATTATTATTTGTGATAGTGATTTTCTCGATAAAGGTTTTCCCAGATGAAAAACCTGCTCCAAACTCTATGTTGTTATTTGTGTTAGCTGTTATTTGATAGCTTTTTTTATTACTTTTTTCGATAGAAGCTTTATTTCTATCTTGGCAAACTTTTTTTGCTGTAAAGATAATATTTGTTGTAAAATTATCATTTCTATGATATTCATGATTTTTTGTAGATGTGCTAGCAAATTCGTCTTTTATCCCCTGCTTTGTTATCTCATAATTTGTAGCATAGCTTTCAGGACTTACTTCATCCACTTCAAATCCCCCACTTTCCAATCTATTCGCAAAATCTCTCCCATATTTTCGTATATGGTCGTGTTGACCAAATGCTTTTTTTCTTCTCTCAGGATCAGTGATAGAAAAGTCTTCGTAAGTTTTATCTATATCATAGTATTGTATGGTAATATAAGCTACGCCTCCGATTTTTAGTATTCTGTGTATTTCACTCATTGCCTTTATATCATCAGGAATATGCTCTAGCACATGATTGCACATAAAAACATCAAAGCTCTCATCGTTGAATTTTATATCTGTGATATCCATTCTTATCATTGCTTTTGGGTTATAGAGGTCCGCTGTGATATATCTGTTTCCATTTAGCTTTTGCAGAGGTTCGGAAAAATATTTCTCAGCGGCAAAATGCAGGATAGCATTGTTTGGGTTGGAGAATAAATCTGTTTTTTTTTCAAAATATAGCCACAAAGCTCTATGTCTTTCTTTAGACTTACAATATGGACACTGGCTATGCTCTCTGGTTGGATTTCCAAAAGGTTCAAATATGGAAGTATTTTTACATATAGGACAGTAGTTTTGTATTAGCGCTATGTTTTCTTGTTTTTCTTCGTTATCTAAGTTATTTTGCAAAGCATTTAGTTCAGTATATATCACAGGTGTATCTGATATACTATTTTCATAACCTCTATTTTCCATAAATCCTCCTCTCGCAGGGTATCTTTCCCTGTTTGGTAGTAAATTTTTTCTCACTGCTGCACAGTGTATCTCTCTATTTGCAATCTATGTGCCAATTTTTATCGATTAGTTGTATTATTTTTTGCATTTTACATTTTAATTTCCTGAAAATGAAGCCCTTAGCAGCAATCATCTAACTTTTCGAAAAATTTCCTTTTTTATCTTTTTCATCTTCTTATATTATAATGTTTTACAGCAAAGGACAAGCAAGATCCATCGGAGTAGGTCTGACCTTGTCCGATGCTCCATGCTTGGTGCTTGTTCTATTTCATTATAATATATGCTGTTACAGATTGATAATTATGAAAATTCAGGGAAAGTTATTTATGATAGGTTTTAGTGTTGATTCCCCATAAAAATTCGGTTTTATTTTGATCTAATGGTTTACGCACAAATAGTACAACCAAACATCGTTTTGTCCCTAGTTTTTGTGCCGCGATAATACAGGCACTATAATAAAAATCTATAGTAATGGGAGAGCGTCTCCTCACTTCCCTAACGCAAAGATACAGATATAGATAAATTATTTTTATACCTGCGATGAAAAGCTTTTTGGGTCAAAATCTAAAGCGTAAGCCACTTTAAAAAGTGAATAATGAAAAGAATGAATTTATAAGGATCTTTGTATATTTTTCACTTGACAAAAATACACACCCCCAAAAAATAGTTTATAAAAAAAATCAAGGAGTATTTTATGCATAAAATATTTGTTTTATTAACTTTACTTTTTATCACTGGTCTGTGTTTTGGTTTGGTTTCGACTATAAATTTCGATGATCAAGCAGAAAATATAGCAGTATTAAATGTAACTAATAACGGTTTAGTTTTGGACTTAGCGGTGCCAAATATAATCTTTTCTGAGCTAGAGATCGAGAATAGAATTTTCACAGAGATGAACATATCTGGCTTTGGTAAAAAGCAAGACGTAGGAGAGCCTGAATTGCCTTATTTATCAAGATTGATTTCTGTTCCTCTCGAGGCAAATATCAATATCTATTATCGGTCAGAAAAGTCAAGAGAAATATCTCTACCCGACTTTGGTTTTACGCAACCAGTTTATCCTGCACAACCTTCTTATGCTAAAAATCAAGATTTATCACAAATTATCTTTCAATATAGTGAAGCAGTTTATCAGACGGCAGATTATCAAACAAATTTCTCCCCCTTTGCTGTGCAAGAAGTTGGATTTCTACGAGGACACAGACTTTTCGAGGTTGTCTATACTCCTGTTCGATACAATCCTGTCGAAAAATCTTTAGTGATTTATGAGAATTTAGTAGTAGAACTGACTTTTGAAGGGTCAAATACTGTAGCAACTGATTATTTACAAGCTAAGACTTGGTCAGCTGATTTTGAAAAGATATACCAAGCTATGATTTTAAACTATACACCTCAGCGTAATAGAGACGTGATAGAGCGTTTCCCCACCAAATATCTAATCATTTGTCACACTCCTTTTATAGCAGAGATGCAACCATTCGTGGAGTGGAAAAGTCAGCAAGGTTTTGATGTGAGTATAGTTGGCACTGATGTGACAGGCACGTCGACTACTAGTATAAAAGAGTATATCCAGGCTATTTGGGATGCTGCCTCACCAAATGACCCAGCCCCATCTTATCTGTTATTAGTCGGTGACACAGCTCAAATACCCGTATGGAGCTACTCGAATAACTTGGCAGATACAAACACAGTGATCACAGACAACACTTATGCTGTGTTGCAAGGTTCGGGAAATATCCCTGATATGTATTATGGACGCTTTTCTGCTCAAACGATAGCGCAACTAACTCCACAAATAGAAAAAACTATCATGTATGAAAAGATGACGATGCCTGATATCAGCTATCTCGGTAGGGCTCATTTGATAGCAGAATATGATAACA
>WRIO01000099.1 GCA_009782695.1 Candidatus Cloacimonadota bacterium | reverse complement strand
AACCCCCGAAATCCTCGTCGGGGAGAGCGGGATTTATTCTCGGCCCGCCGTCATTTTCTCCGGTTTCGCCGTTCTGACTGCCGTCGCCGCTTGAATTACTGCCGTTATTTTTGTCCTGATTTTCCTGATCGTCTTTATCATCATTTTTATTGTCTTTATTTTCAGACGTTTTATCGCCGCACGACATCAATAATCCCAAAACAATCGCCGCAATCAATATTAAAAATATAATTTTTTTTGTTTTTCGCATAAAATTTTTTCCTCCCCGAAAACCTGCTTTATCAGTCCATCGACTGGAAAATATCAACTACTTTATTGATTTGTTTTTCCATCGCCCCGATTTTCTTTTCATAATACGAGACTATATTTCTGTCGTTCTTCGCGGCTAAGTTTATAAAGCCTATAAACGCGTCGCCGAAAGCGTAAACGCTGCCTATGTCATAAACCCTCGAATTAAATATTATATCCAGCATTTCACCCGATTCTTCGTCTCTCGTAAACTTTCTCTGCAAGACAACGTCGTAATATGCCGGCTGCAAAGTATAACGGCTCTCAGCCGATAAAGCCTCTAAAATCACGCTTACCCTCTCCAAATCGTCCGCGCTCTTCGGAACTCCGAGAAGAGCTCCCGTGTACGGATTTACCACGCTGTAATACCTGTCCTGCAATTCGTCGTATTTAGGCAGGGGTATTATCCCGAAATTAGATTCCATTCCTCTGAAATACTCAATAAACCTCATTCTTGTCCACATGAACAGAATCCTGTCTTCTTCAAATCCCTGTATATGTATCACGTCGCCTTTGGTTAAATCCCCGACTCCGCCTTTCGGCGGGGCCTGAGCGTTTAAGACATATTCGGGATTATACAGCAAATTCATGACTTTATCGAGAACGGCTAAATTTTTCTCGCTTGTAAAGTCCATATACGGGATATCGTTCGCGTCTTTGACAGCCAACGCCCCGCCGCCGCTTACAAGAAGCGCGTGAAAAGTATCGTTGTATGTGGCGAACCCCCATCTGTCTTCATAAGCGGTCATTAATCCGTCGCCGTTCAAATCAAAAGCCGTGTCTTTTATCATATCGTTCATCACGTCAAAAGTCCATTTGCCTTCTTTGACCAAATCATACGGCAGATCTATTCCCAGAGTTTTCATCAGGTCTTTGTTGAACAATAAAACATTTGTAGCCTCGTTGTCTAAGATAATCAAATCGCCCGCCAGAAGATAGTTCTTGTGGTCGATAGACATCGCGTTGACGGCCGGGTCCCACCACGGCTTATCAAGATCGACATACGTTAGATTTGCCACGTTAGTCAAATAATCCCCTGTTACTATAGGCGGGACGTTATTGTTGAACATGATAGCTACGTCGTATAAAGAATCCCCCGAAGTCACGGCTTTTTTTAACGCGCTCTGTTCGTTTGCGTTCGGTATCATTTTAATATCGATATTGTATTTTTCTTTTATTTTTAGATTTCTTTTGTACACCGCGTCGATTATAGGCTCGTCGCTTGATTCCTCGGCTATAATTTCAAGCGGCAGGGGCCCCGACCAGTCCGCCCCCTCGTATTCGTGAGTCAGGAAAGTGAACGTATATCCCCCGAAATCGCTGTCGGGTAAATCGGGATCTATTCTTTCTTCTGTTTTTTTGCCGGAATTGTCGGCGTTATCGGCATCGCCGTCGCCGTCCTGATTGCCGTCTTTATTATCTTCGGCATTTGCGGCGTTGTTATTATCGCCGTCCGCATTGCCTGAATTTTTTTCACCGCATGAAACCAGTATGCCCGCAATAATAAGCGCAACCAACATAAGAGATATGAGTTTTTTTATATTTCTAATATTCATATAAATATCTCCGTATAAATAATTATTATTTTATTAATTATTAAACAATGCGTCTATATCAAAATCATCATCGTTATTTGCATTACTATTTGAGCTCGAGGCTATGTCTGATTGTCTTTGTTTATCTTCTGGTATTTTTTGGTTTGTATCTCCAGTCAGAAATAAGTCATCTATTACATGTTGGATATCACCTTTATCACCAAAAACTGCATCTGCATTAAAAGCGTTTTTGTCTATCTTGGGTAATAAATCTGCTGGATTGTTTCCGCCAAAATCAAATTCTTTCATTAAGTGCAGCACATAGACCAAAGTTTTTTCAGTGTCTGCAAGCAGTGAATAAGCACCTGCTATCTGTTGGGCTGTAATGTCCTGAAATTGCAAGAACTGTATTATGTCAAATGCAGCATTTTGATTGTTATACACCATTTCTTGTATCTCATCTATTACTTTCCTGACTTCATCGGAATGGTCTGCTTTTACAATCTCTTTTAGTTTACTTATTATTACATTTTGGTCTTCATCTAGTTTTGAAGCTACATCTAATATCTTGTGAGTGGCATCTTCTGTGGTTGCTGTGATCTTTTTTAGCTGGTCGCCTGTTTGTTGGATCAAGCCGTCCACAGTCTGTTTTAGCTCGCTTCTGCTTGCATGTATAGAACTTATCACCCCTTTTACTAAATCATGTGTAAGACTTATTTTTTCATTTAAGACAGTCATCTTGTCCAATAAATCATCTAAATGTTGTTTTACACCTTCCGGATCCAACGCTGCCCCATGCAGATATGGTTCGACATCTTTTACCATCACTTGGAAATCTGTGATCAGTTCCTTAAAGATAGTGATGATACCTGCTTTTTCAAATTCCTTCATGGGTATCTCCTATTTTGACAATATTAAGTCTATCTTTGCTTTCAATACTTCAGGTGTAAAAGGCTTAACTACATAATTGTTTACGCCAGCTTTCATCGCTTCGATGATGTCGTCTTTCACAGAGCGGGTTGTCACCATCAAGATAGGTATTTTTGCAAATTCTTGGGTTGCTCTGATGTTCTTTACAAACTCTAAACCGTCCATCACTGGCATATTCCAATCTGTTACTATGAAATTTACCCCAGGTGTAGCTCGAAGTTTTTCTAATCCTTCCGCCCCATGTTCGGCTTCTTCGATCTCATTGTAACCTAATCTTTTCAGTGTATTAAAGACGATCTTCCTCATAGTCGGCGAGTCATCAACTATCAAAAACTTTAATTCCTCCACAAAACCTCCATTCTTATATACTCTTTCTTTTCAGTGTGACAAAATAATAATATAGGTTTTTTTGTCAATTGTTTTTTTACTCCATTATCCCAAATTTACATTCTATTGCAAAAAAGAAGTAAATTACTCAGATTTATTGTCCATGTTTTCTAACACTCTATATCGAATTATCAGCTTTATAGTTTCCTCTGGTATTGGCTTATCATAGGAGAATGAAAGAGTGTTTCTGCCTAATATGTGACCTTCTAGATCATCAGCATAAGTTTCTAAAGCAATTCGACCAGGATAAAAATAATAATGCCCCTTTTGACCAGCAAACGAGAAAAGTTTACCATGAAAATAATAAGTAGGTATCCCCATCACCAATCTTTCTTCTGCCTCTGGTATCTCTTCTGATATGATATATCGTAAGATACTTAATTTTGACTGTCTTTTACCATCGAAAGACTGGATATAATCGTCCACAGAATTTTTCTTTACTATTATATTATCGTCACTCATTTTAAATCCTTCCACCACTCGAAAGTGTTTATTTCTGTTTTTCCTTTTATTGTTTGACCTATTGTAGGGGTTATTATTTTTACATTGTTTTCAGGAGCAGCTGCTAAAACCCTTTCGGCTGGTTCCCAACAGTCGTGTTTTGACAAAGTAAAGCTTCCCCAATGAATAGGTAATAAGTAATTACCTTTCACTTGCTTATGAGCTTTTATAGTTTCCTCAGGCATTAAATGGCTTTCTGTCCATGCTTTATTATATTGACCACATTCCATCAGTGTAACATCAAAAGGACCATAGTGATGCCCGATTTGGTCAAAGTGGTAATTAAAGCTTGTGTCACCGCTATAAAAGACTCTATGATTTTCGCCTATAAATACAAAAGAAGCCCATAATGATTTATTTATACTAGACAAGCTACGACCTGAAAAGTGTCGTGCAGGAGTGCAAACAACAGAAAAATTTCTATATTCACTTTGGGAACTCTGCCATTCCTCCCACCAACTTAATTCTAGAATTTTATCTTTATTTACTCCCCACTTTTCTAAATACTTACTCACTCCCTTAGGTGTGATAAAAAGCTTTGTAATAGATTTCAGCTCCTTGATAGCCTTCTTGTCCAGGTGATCGTAATGATTGTGAGAAATGACTACTAAATCGAGTTCTTTTATATCTTTACCCTTGAGGGCTGCTGTCTTCTGATATCTTTTTAACTTTACAAAAGGGATGGGTGAAATATTATCCGAAAATACAGGGTCTATAAAAATCTTTATCCCCTCGATTTGCATAAGGATACTCGAATGACCCAGCCATGTAATATACAAACCCTTGTCATCTGCAGGAAACACTTCTGTTGTATTTATAGGCGTAACATCTAAACTCTTTTGGGGTCTAGTCTGTGCTTTGTTTTTGGCAAAATGCACTTTCCAAATAGATAAATTATTTGGTTCATCAGGCGGAAATGGATTGATGTATTTCCCTTTATTGTAAATAGGCTTTATCTTACCCCCCTCGCTTTTTTGGTCATCTGATATCTCGATATCACATATATTTATTAGCTGTCGATAAGCACAGCTACCCAAAATGACAGCAACAAAAACTATAACAAATATCCTGATTATCATTGTAACTACAAAAAATCTTCTTCTTTTTTACATAAACAAATTTTTTAATTCCTACTTTTTTGTCAAGTAGTTTTTTTGGTTTTATATTCCTTGTATCTTTAAAAATGTGTAGGCTATCAATAAAGATAGCTTTAGGTTTTTAGAGCTTTAAATATTCAAAAAATTAGAAAAATATCGTATGAAGGAATAGAGAAGTCTACCCTAGCATCTGTGCTGGTAACGAGGCAAAAGTCATTTAAATCTCCCAAAAACTAAAAAATCGAAATCGAGATGGGGTATTTCTCGATTGCACGTGGAGAGAGTATGTGTTGTGCTATCTAAAAAGGTAAAAATATCCTAAAAAGCTTTTCTATGATACAATTTAACTGTGACGATAGTGATTTCTTCGTCCTCACGAAGCTTTCTCTCAAATTTATCGAGCACCTTGACAAACCTTGTAGTACTTTTTGATTGAATTTCGATATTTACCAGCTTAGTAGCTATCAAGACGCCATTATTAGTATAAGCTTCTATTAAAAAAGGTTTTTTACCATATTGCAAGGTTTCGTTTTTGACTTCAAAAATCACATCGATGCTAAATGGTGTCTGGTTTTCTGTAAACACCCGCGTTACAGTGATTTTGTTTAATTCATTTTTTCGGTATGAATTATGCCACCAAATACC
>WRIO01000098.1 GCA_009782695.1 Candidatus Cloacimonadota bacterium | reverse complement strand
GACAGGGTGATTTTTAGCTTCCAAGTGAACTCTTATTTGGTGTGTTCGACCTGTTTCGATACGCATTTCTAGCAGCGCAAAGTATTCAAAATCTATGAGTGTTTTATAGTAAGACAAAGCATCTTTACCCTCTGGGTGCACAGCCATTTTTAACCTGTTTGTCTGGTGGCGAGCTATAGGCATTTCTATCTTACCGACCAGAGGATCTGGGACTCCTAAACAAATGCACAGATAATATTTTTCTATTCGCCTTTCTATAAATAACTGCGACATCTCGAAGTGGGTTTTGTTGTCTTTGGTCACTATCACCAATCCAGTGGTGTCTTTATCAAGTCTATGCACGATTCCTGGTCTCTGAAAATCGTTTTGTGATAACTCGTCAAAGTGGAACAAAAGAGCATTTACCAGTGTCCCAGTGCGGTTACTTTTGGCGGGGTGAACCGTCATTCCTGCGGGTTTGTTTATGATAGCGAGGTATTTATCCTCATAGACTATGTCTAGATTAATGTCTTCTTTTTGGGGAAGTTCAGAAGCAGGCATAGTAAGAGGGTCTATCAACACATTTATCACATCATCTTGCTTTAATTTTTGGCACTTCTTTTTGCAGAAAGCAGAGTTTATAAAGACTTTTTCTGTGTTTATCAGTTTTTCAATAAATGACCTCGAGTATAGAGAACTATGGTTCTGCTCCAAGAGATATTTGTCGATACGATAGGAGTCATATTCAGAATCTACCTTAAAACATATCATAGTAATTTAACTGTTTAAAATAATCTCTTTTAGGATTTTTTTGTGGATAAGCTGCGTCTCACCGATGGCATTTACACGGGACAAAAGATTTTTCTTTATAAAAAAATCTATGAGGGCTTTTGTCTCTTGGTGGAATAGGTCAAGTCGCTTCTGGATCAACTCTTCTTTATCATCTGCTCTCGGGGAGATATGACCATTACAAATATCGCAAGTATCTGTCACATGTGGTGGATTAAACAAGAGATTGTAATCCCTTTTGCATTTGTCACATATCCTGCGGGCTCTCATTCTTTCTCGTGCGATGCTGTCATCGAGGTCAAGATAAAGCACTCTATCAACTTCGTATTTTTCCACTAAAAAAGCTGCTTGAGATATCGTTCGTGGAAATCCGTCAAACACACAGCCATTACCTCGAACTGCAAACTGACCTTTGATCAGCTCCAGCACTATATCATCGGGCACTAAGATACCCTTCGAAATATATTCGCGAACCGATTTACCGAGTTTGGTTTGTTTTCCTATTTCTTTCCTAAATTTCTCACCCAAACTGATGTGTTCTAAATCCAGTAAATTGCTAAGTAGTTTCGCTTGTGTCCCTTTACCGCTACCTTGTATTCCTAAAAATACATATATCATTTTTATCCCCCCAACCTTTCTGTATTCTAACCTAATTTCTTAGGATGCCATTTTAAAAGAATACACAAAACTGTCAAGAGTTATTTATCAAATCCTCCGATAATACTTAGCCCAATTTCTCTATGGAAATATTTGTAGCAGTAAAATGCCATAATTAGTATAAAACATTGTCCCTCTTTTATTCCGAAGTAACATACCTATTTATACAGTGATAGGGTGCTACTAGGGTTTCAAGAGGATTTACACCATCGTCAGATATTCCTATTTTTTTGACGCTTATAATACCAAAAAAGTGAAAACCCTTGACTAAAAAGATAGATTATTTTTATTGGCAAAATGAAAACAATTTATAACAAGAAAGCATTTTTAATATTTTTTTTAACTATATGGGTAGTAATACCCTGCCTTCTGGGACAGACAGAACACTATGGAGATAAAAAACTAAAATCAAAGGCTAAACCTGTAATAAATCATTATCTAGGTTTCGCAGAGAGCAATGTCAGTTTCGATGAGGCTTATGAAAGTGCATTTCAAAAGGCACAATCGATGATTTCTCAGGAGTTAGGAGTGACCATAAACACACACACTAAATCGATAGCTACTGCTGCTGAGAATGATAAAAATGTAAACTTATCATTTTATATAGAGTCTGAAGTGATCATCGATAGCGAGCACGATGTCAGGGTCAAGGTAGAAAGCCTTTATTATGAAAAGAGCTTATCAAAAAAGGGAGAGAACTACAAGGTATGGGTAGAGTTATTTTTTGACGTAGAGGGCTTTTATCGGCAGTATAATGAGTTCTGGCGAAAAGAAATGGATGCAATCAAAAACTTACATTTAATCGCCGGCATAGAGAGAGTGCATCGTTTAAATCCAAAATATGAAAAAGAAAAAAGATATTTAACCCACGATATTCAAAGGGATTATGATACTGTATATCTTAAAGATATAAATACTATATCGAATAATATCGAAGTGCAAGCAAGTAATAAGAATAAGTTTTCAAACGACTTCAGTTTTCAATTTTTTGACAAAAATTCTCGGCAAATCTGTGCTAACTTACCTATAAATATCAGCGGGCAGAAGCATATCACAAATGCAGAAGGTAGGGTGACTACTCTGGTAGATTATCAACGAGATGTAGAGATATTCATAGGTCATGAGCTACTCCAATATTTACCCCGGAAATCTTTGCTTATATACCACAATGATTCTTTTACCCCTTATGTGAATAGGAATGTAAATATCTTTATAGACGCTCAAAATTCGACCGTCAAAACCACCTTTGAGAATTTCTTTATTGAAAAAGGTTTTCAGATAAATAAAACCCCCGATATCACTTTAGTTGTGAAAGTTATTTCTAGATCAAAACAATTATCTATAAATGAATATTTTACAGAATTGCGATATGAGATAGTGATAAACAATAATAAATACTACATTCCCTCTGAACAAAATGAATTTTCCAAAGGGTATGGACTGACAGAGCAGGACGCTTTTCTAGAATCTTGCAATCTAAAATGGCATACAAATAAAGAGCAGGATATAAATAAAGTAATAGCAGCCATTCGGGAGTTTTTATCAAAATGTAAGCCTTTATAGTGTAGCTGATGATATAAAAACAGATTTATTACATATTATCCTCTGGAAAAAATAAACTCTTGACTTAATTTCATAGTAGATGTAAATATAAATGTATCTAAATATATAATTTATCAATCACTTACATTTTTACACTTTTTCGATGTAAATTAACACCTGACGCCATTTTTAAAAAAGCACCTTTTTTGTCAAGGGGTATTTTTAAAATAATATTTTTTTTATGTTTTTAAAAGATTTTTTCAGACCATGCACCTTGCCTATTTTTCGAAGGTGCATGGCAAGGTGCATAGCAAGGTGCATAGGCGACCCAAATCTTTTATTTATAGTCAGTTAGATATACTTTACTATGCACCTTATGCACCTCCCCCTATAGTAGATAAAAAAATAAGGGGGAAATTGGGGGATTGATTATTTGTAAAGGGGGGGGATAGGTGCAAGGTGCATTGAAAAATGCCCGAAAGCCACTGACGGTGCGGTATGCACCTTGTTTATGCACCTCCCACGCACCTCTGAAAAATGAGCAAGGTGCATAGGATTTTCAAAAGTGTATATTTCACAACTGCCTATATTATATAGCATTATGCAATGTCACTAAAAATGTCACTATAAATTGAATCCAAGACCACAGAAATAAGTATCTCTTTATATTATAAATAGTTAGGCGTTGCTATGCACCTTCTATGCACCTTCATTACAACCTATCAACCAACTTATCTACATAATAATTTTCTCAAAACAAAATGTCATACGAAATGGAGTTTATATGTCATACAGAAAAATTAGGTTCTCTTTTTTGGAAAATTTACGGCGTTTGCTCGACTGCGCGAAAGATTTAAAAATTTACATTTTATTTTAGGGTTAATGAAAATCGAAAATCATGGCGGCGTGGTGCGATTTAATATTTTTTGCCGAGTAACATATCGTCTTGATAAAAAAATCGCACCAAACGGCTGGCTTTGATTTTTTACTGCTTGCCACCTAACCTTAAAATTGTCGGACAATTGTTTTGTTGCCAAAAATGTAGCAGATAGGAAAATGGTGTTATGGCGAATAATTTAGTAAAAAACAATGAGATGGCGAGGATTTTGGATATGACACCTTCTGCATTTGCGAAGGCTGTGCGGGAGGGTGATTTCTCTATTGCTGGTGTAAATCCGCAAGGACACAACTTATTTGATGTGGATGTAGTGGTGGCAGAGTATCAGACGAGACAGCCAGTGGCAGAACTGCAGAACCACGCCGAGCTAATGCCAAAGAGCCTGCAAGGTGGCAGACCGCCAAAGACAGCAAATGGCGACAGCACTTATGACACAAACGATTATTTAAAGATAAAAATCATAAATGACACGATAAAAGCGAAGGACAACGAAGTAAAATACAAGCTACGAGTAGGCGAGCTGATAGCGAAGTCATTAGTAAAAAGCCAAGGTGCAGAGCTTGGCAACATCATAAAGTCCACGATAGATAACTGGCCTTCCCGATTGTCACCACTGCTTTATGCTATGCGTGGGAAAACAGAGAGAGAAATAAGGATATTTTTGGAAAAAGAATGCAATGAGCTTATCAAGGACATCAGGAGTGCTTGTGGATATGAGTGATATAGCGGTGTCCTACGGACGAATATTGCGGAAGGCTTGGGTTATCCTTCCCTACGAAAAAAATATAAGAAGGGATTTTGAACTGGCAGGATGATTTAAGAGTAGCAATATCAGAGCTACAAATAAAGGTTCAGACTACATTGTCAGACGATTTGTCAGAAGTTACTGCTACAAATCCTTTTGCAGAGGGCTTGTTTGATGTTCTGCAACCAACTCCGCTGATAGATATATCAGAATGGGCAGAGCAATATCGTGTATTAAGTAGTAGTGGAAGTGCAGAGCCAGGTCCCTGGCGGAATAACAGAACTCCATATTTAGTGGAAATAATGAAGGAACTCAGTCCCAGAGGAAAGCACAGAGAGATAGTGTTTATGAAGTCAGCTCGGCTCGGAGCGACTGAATCGGGCATAAATATGATGCTTTATAATATGCACATAAATCCGTGTTCTATGCTTTATCTTTTGCCGAGTGAACAGCTTTGCAGGAAATTATCGAGGGCGAACATAACTCCTTCGATAGAAATGTGTGAAGTGGTAAAGAATAAAATCAACAAAAAGACAGGCAATGCTATTTTGGAAAAGGTTTATACAGGTGGAATGACAACAATGGTGGGCAGTAACAGCCCAAATGCGTTTTCCACTATTGGTTATCCTGTTGTGGTAGCAGATGAGATAGATAGGTTTCCTGTGTCTGTGGGAGACGAAGGCGACCCAATAGCGTTGATAAAAAACAGATTGGACACTTATGTCAGAGGAAAACTTTACTGCTTGTCCACGCCGACTACAAAGCAGGCTTCTGTAATTGCAAAGCTATATGAGGATAGTGACAGACGGAAATATTTAG
>WRIO01000097.1 GCA_009782695.1 Candidatus Cloacimonadota bacterium | reverse complement strand
AGCCGATACCATAGCAGCAGTGCGAGTATTTATACGCTGGTAGATAGTTTCTCGGTCTCTGTTTAGGAGTATTTTCAGAGGTGTAAAGACAGGTAAATAAACTTCTGTTTCCCAAAACGAAGTGATGGGTTTCTCGAAAGCGAACCAGACGCACAAAGCTCTGTGAATACGCTGTTTATCGGTGGGTAATATGGTGCTGGCAAATTTTGGATCAAACGATTTGACATATTCATAGCAGTCTGGTAAAGAGTGACTAGACATATACTCATCAGCTTTTTGCATGGCTTCTTTATCGATGTCGGGTATATCAGACAGACCTTCGAGCAGGCACTTAAAATATAGCATAGTGCCTCCACACAAGATGGCGACTTTGCTTTGTTTATGCAGGCTTTGAATGATATTGCGAGCATCTTTTACGAAATTGCCCGCACTATATCTCTGGTCGGGGGTGAGTATATCTATCAAGTGGTGTGAGACTTCTGATAGCGTCTGTTTGTTGGGCTTTGCTGTGCCTATGTCCAGCAGCTTATATACCTGCCTTGAATCAGCAGATATTATCTCTGTTTGTAGCTCTTTGGCGAGTAACAATGCCAAATCAGACTTTCCAGAGGCAGTGCAGCCTTCGATGCAGATGATTTTCATATCAGATGATTCTTTTGAACATTTTTTCGATATCGGTGAGGCTGATTTTGATGATGAGAGGGCGTCCGTGTGGGCATTGGAAAGGGAATTCGCAGGTAAATAGCTCATTAACTAGCTCTATCATCTCTTTTTTGGTTAACTTTTTGCCAGCCTTTATAGCCGCCTTACATGCAACCGAAGCAGCAGAAGCTATACGAAAATCTTTGGTGTGAGCTAGCTCATCTTGCAGCTGCTGCAGTATGTCCAAAAATATATTACCGCCATCCCAATACTCTATTTCAGAAGGAATATCGTCCAGCACGATAGAATTTCCGCTAAAAGTTTTCACAGTAAAGCCTAAGTCACTAAATGTCTCTATGTTTTGGGATATGACTTCCATCAGACTTTCAGACAAAAAAGTGGGCAGGTCTATAACCAAAGGAAACAGCAACTTTTGTTTATTGGGCTTTTTGTTTTCTATATTTTTCAGCAGTTTTTCGTATAATATTCGCTCGTGAGCAGCGTGTTGGTCGATAGCCACAAAGCCACTGTCAGTCTGGATCAAGATATAGGTCTGATGCAATTGCCACGGGGGGATAAACTCCTCTTTGAGAGTCTTTAGTATCTCTATCTGGTCAGCGGCAAATCTTTGGTTTTGCTCATGTGGATTATATATAGATTGCCAACCTTTTTCGATAGCCGGGGTGGCAGTATAAACAGGAGCGGAAGGTTTTGAAGGATGATTTTGTGTAAAGTTCTGGTTACTGCGTTGTATAGGTAAAATGCTCCTTTCTATATCTTTTATAGATATGCCTTTAGCCTGATTTTCGGGTGTGACGGGAGTAGTTAGGGGAGCAGGTGGTGACGCTGGTTTTTCGGAAACTGGGTTCAAAATCTCTTGTGCTATAAACTGTTCACGCTGCGAAAGTGGCGAGGACAGAGGCAGTGATGAGAGTTTATTTTTCGTGTCGTTGTAGGCATTCATTTCTTTGTCATAAAGGCAGTCGTAGATAGTTTCTTTTACAAACTGATACACTGCTGCAGGGTTGCGAAACCGTATCTCTGTCTTTGCCGGGTGGACATTTACATCTATCTCTTCTGGGTCTATGTCTATGATCAAGATATAGTTTGGCAGTTTACCGCTTTCAAAAAAGCGATATTTTTTTAGGAAAGGTTCATAAGCAGATTTGATAGCACTATACACAGTTTTATCATTGATAAATCGTCTATTTACAAAGACATAATGCACATCAAAAAAGCTGTTTTGAGCCGGAGTAAAGCTGTCATTTTTTGTTAGATTAGTTGCGGTAGGGCTATCGATATCTTGCAAGTATCCATTGATCTTGATGATAGCTGTGTCTTTCTGCAAAAAAAGTAGATTTTGCTTTGTAAAGGTCGTGCCAAAGATATCGAGCATTCTTTTTTCGACATCGCCAGTGATAGGATAATTGAATTTCTCTTTGTCGTTATTATAAAAGATAAAGCTTATGTTCGGGAAAAGCACAGCCTGATAGTGCATATAGTTTAGGATATGGCGATACTCGACAGGTTCTGTTTTTAAGAATTTTCGGCGAGCAGGGACATTGTAAAAAAGGTTTTTTACAGTGATGGTCGTGCCTTTGTTTGAGGCAGTCTGTTGCACTAGGTCTAGCCTACCTCCCGAGAAGTTTATTTCGGTAGCTGTCTGGTCTTTGTCTGACCTAGTGATGAGCTGAAACCTACTCACGCTAGCTATGCTCGGCAGAGCCTCTCCGCGAAAACCCATAGTGTCGATATGGGTTATATCGTCTGCACTGCTGATTTTACTGGTGGCATGCCGCTCAAAAGCGATAAAGGCGTCCTCTTCGGACATGCCAGAGCCATTATCAATAATCTGGATAAAGTCTTTACCACCGTTCACTATCTTCACGATGATCTCTGTGGCGCCAGCATCGATAGCATTTTCCACGCACTCCTTCACCACCGAAGCAGGCCGTTCCACCACTTCGCCAGCAGCTATCCTATTTGCCACTTCTTCTGATAAAATCTTTATTTTTCCCATATATTCTACGGGTGTATATTCTAAAATAAGACTATTTTTGTCAAGTTTTTTTTGGTGATTTATCGGTTCAAAAAATCATAAAGTAGACACCCCTTGCCTTCATAACAATATAAAAGAGAAGTTTTTGAAATATTTCGTTGTGCTATTTGTTTTATATTTATGTCTTATATAGTAGAAAAGATTTTAACTAAAGATTTGGGCTGTGAAACCGTAGATGGGCTTTCTTTTTGGAATAAACCCTCTCTTTTGACCGCATATACAGAAAGAGATGGGACGAACTTGTGCTACCTCCAAGTGACTGACAAAGGAAAAGTGGTCGCTGTGATGGCTATCATCGAAAAAATGATGTATGGTATCACTTATATTAGCCAAGCTCACGAGCAATTTTACACTTCCATAGATATTTTTTTACCAAATGAACAAAATATCCACTCTGCGGAATTTGAGCGAAATTCTATCTACAAAGCGATAGCCTGGTTCCTAAAAAAACATTACTGTAAAATTCATCTAAACTTGGATTATCACACCATCGACATCCGACCTTTTCTGTGGGCGGGTTACAAGGCGAAACCGCAATATACTTATGTCGTGTCACCGGGAAAATATAGTAAAAATGACCTCACCCAGTCCATAAGAGCTGAGATAAAAAAAGGGGAAAATAATGAACTTTATGTCTCTGAAAATTGGGATTTATCAGTTTGTGAGGTATTGTCACAGGAACTGGCAACCCGTAAAAACAGAGCTTTTCGCCAAACAGAAAAGCAGTATCACGCCTTCTGGGACAGTCTCCATACAGCAGGACTGTGCGAAATGGCGACTGTGTATCAAAAAGACACCCCTCTCACCTTCTTTATCACTTTGATAGACCACCAGATAAAAAATCTATACACTCTGTCTATCGCGACCTCAGAGCTCGGAGTAAAGCTAAAGTCCAGCATATACTGTTATGACAACTTATTCCAAAAATATAAAGACTTTTCCCGTTTCGATTTATCCGGTGCAAATGTCGAAAATATCGCTTATTTTAAATCAAAATTCAATAGCACACTGGTGCCATATTTTCGCATAGAAAAGGATATGTGGAGATAGAAAACCTCCGCCTGCCACTTATGGGCAAGACGGAGGTATGAGTTTCCTTTTACGAAAATTTATTCTAGTTTAAAGCTATTTACCATATCTTTTAGTTTATTTGCTTGCTCTTTTAGATATGTAGCTACTGATGCAGATTCTTGGGCATTTGCGGCATTTTGTTGAGTAGATTTACTCATCCCGTGTGTGCTAGTGTTTATTTGAGTGATACCTCTTGTTTGTTCGTCTGAGGAAGTAGATATCTCGTTTACTATCGATTTTACTTTATTAAATTGATCTTTTATTTCTTGGAAAGATTGGGTTACTTGATCGACTATACGTGAGCCTATTTCAGAGTTTTTACTGGATTCGTCTATTAAGCCATTGGTATTGCGGGCAGCTTCAGCACTACGAAGTGCGAGGTTTTTCACCTCTTCTGCAACCACTGAGAAACCTTTCCCAGCTTCGCCAGCGTGGGCAGCTTCGACAGCTGCGTTCAATGCTAGTAGGTTTGTTTGGAAAGCTATAGAATCGATAGTTTGGATGATATTAGCTGTTTCTTTGGTAGATTGCAAGATAGAGTCCATTGCTTTGTTCATATTTTCCATAGCTGTATTCCCTGCATCTACAGATTTTACAGCTAGCTCAGCCAGATGCAAACCTGATTTCGCATTATTTGCATTACTACTGGTGAGGGCGTTGATCGTATCGAGGTGATTTGACACTTCTTCTATGGAGGCAGCTTGTTGTGAAGTGGAATCTGCCAGTTTCTGAGAACCAGAGGTGATATCTTTTACAGCGGTGTTTATCTGGTCTACACTGTGACCGACTTGGATTAGTGATTCTTGTAGTATAGCAGCAGCAGTGTTTACGTCATTTTTCAGCTCATTTACCTGACCTTTATACTCACCAGTAACCCGAGCTGTCAGGTCTTTTTTGGCAAGCTTACCCATGACGTCCATCACTTCGTTTATGGGTAGTATTACTATAGCCATAGTATCGTTGAAACCTTTTATGATATTTCCAAAGTCACCACGGTGGTTTCCCAGCGCGGCAGAGACATGGAGATTCCCTTCTGCTACTTCCTTCGTGACATAAAGCACAGCGCGATACATGGACTGGATACTGCGAATCATACTTTGCATAGAGTGGCACAAGGTTCCCAGCTCGTCTTGTGATTTTACATCGATATTTACATTTGTGATACCATTTGCTATATTATTTGCTAGCTCGACGCAATCTGCCACTGGTTTGGTAATTTTTATAGTGATGACATAAGCTATACCAAAGGATAAAAGCAATCCAACTAAAAGTGACCAGATCAGGAACTGTCTGTTTGTTTTTATATTTTGGCTGATGACTTCACCGAAAGTAGCCATAGTGTTTGTGTAATAATCAGATAGCTCGTTTATAGCCTCTATCAGTTCGTCTTGTTTATCGCCAAATTCCCCGAATATATATTCATGTATCTTATCTATATTATGCTCTCTTACATATCCGTCCATGATCTTTGTATAGTCATTGAAATCTCTCCGTAGAGTCAAAAAACTTCGCCATAAATCGTCGTTCTCCACTTGGGCTTCTATTTCCCCTATCGAGCTAGAAATGGAGTTTTGGGCAGATGCTATTTTGTATCTTTCTGCATTTATGATATTGTCATCTTCTGTGAGGGCAACCACTTTATAGGACATAGCTATATCCACTATTTGCTCTTTTATGGTGCTGAATTCTTTCACATTGCTAAAGCTAGTTCCCAGCAGCTCATCAGTATCGCGGATTATAGACGA
>WRIO01000096.1 GCA_009782695.1 Candidatus Cloacimonadota bacterium | reverse complement strand
TTTCTGCGTAAATAATATCTGCATTACGAGACCCCATCAATCTGCCATTTTTACGGATAGTCCTTGCATCAGCTATATATTCTATTCGGGGAACATGCTCTCTCCATCCATGGGGGAATATGTTATCTTTTTCACTTTTTGAGAGAGCGGAAATGGTAGTACCATTCCATCTTTTGATTTCGCCGGCAGTGGTGACCAGAGAGTGAAATTTCGGCCAGCCGTCATTGGTTCCTTGTCCATTATTCTGCACTAAAATATCAGTGTTACTATGCACTCGACCATGTAGCTCATCTCGCCCGTCGAAAGACACACGACTAGCTACATGACCAGGTATATTTGTTAGGTCCGAGCCGTCATTGTCAGTAAAATATTGGAATTGGGCGAGGGAGGAGCGGGTAGTCATCTTCTCAAAGTAGGTTCTCACAGGTGACATAGGAGTGAGTGAAGTGATAGCATTTCTGCGGTTGTGCCTGGTGATACACATAGCAGATATCAAGTGAGAAGTGGCTAGTTCACTATAAAAATTAGGTGTGGTTACCAGTGATGTCGGTGGGTTTCTATAGTTTAGCGTATGAGTAGCGACCCTATCTTTTCCGATGATCTCCACTCTACGGTTCGAGAAAAAATCCCTGCCCTGCATAAAAAGCACACGTTCCGATTCGGTGCGAGTGAGCAGCTGTTGTTGCAGCTTGTCTTGCTGCCAGATCACTGAATTTGAGTCATCTAAATTTAGATTTATCAGCGAAATCATAGCAGAGATAGTCACTGCGACTAGAACCATAGCCACAGCTATGTTTACAGCGAGTCCGTGTTGGTTTTGTAATATTTTCAACATAATTTGCCTTCCTTTTTATTATGTATCAAACTTATCAGCATTGCTGACGAAAACGGTGGTCTGTAAGATCAACCGTTGAACATTCATTTGTAGGTCATCTTCTTGGGACATCAGCTTGTTCTTGCTGATTCTGCCTCTGACCCTATATCTCACCTCTCCCACCATATATATACTGATCAGGTCGGGTTGCTCTAGGTGGGGAGTAAGGTTTGTAAAATCTAATCTGGTTATCCGAAATCTATTATCTCGTCCTATTTTCTCTTTGTCGGTGGGAAATATTACTTCATTAAATTTCGATAAATTTTGAAACTGATAGTCCATCAGCACGCGTCCAGTGTTCCGCTCATGTTTTATCCGCACCCACATTCTGTTCAATGGGTCAGAGCCGCGCACAGGCGACATAGTCATAGCGTCATTATTATAGCTAAAAGTCACTTTTTGAGCTGTCAAGAGACCTATCAAGGGGTGATCACTCCATAACGAAGTGTGGATACCATCGATAGGGGTGCCTTGTCGGATTAGGTTCATTACATTTAGCATATCCTTCTGCAAGCTGATATAATCGCGCGTCTCCTGAAAACCTATCACAAATTGAAGCATAGCCAACGCAAAGCCATAAGCTAGTAATGACATCAAAACTGTCGAAAGCATTAGTTCGGCTAAAGAAAACCCGCGCTGGTTAAACATACTTGATCTCATCCTATACACCCCTCTGGAAGTAGTAATCTTCCCGCAAGGTGATAAACCGTTTTTCCACTGCATTCTTGCGACCACCTAACTTCGGCATATTCTCATTCCATTCGGCTGTGGCTACTATCTTGTGAAACCCTATATCGGGACCTATAGTGGAATCCCATTCCACAGTGTCCAAAAAGTTGATAGTTACCACTATCGCCTTGTATCTGTAGCCACCTGATTGGGGTATATTAAAAGTCTTTGGATACAATACAGGTATAGCGTTATATGACCTTTGATATTGCTTGATTAGTTGCATTTCCTCATCCAAACGCAGCAGGACATACCTATCATGATAGTTCGCAACTGCTCTAGCTCGTGCAAACTGAACCATCGTCAGTAAACTTACCAAAACCGATGATAGTATCAGCAAGGCTACGATGGTCTCCACCAGTGCTAAACCTCGGCTGTTTTTTAGTAGTAAAAATCTACCACTTTTTGCTAAACTTCCAGACTGCCCAGAAGTAGCTATATTTTTATCTTCTTTCAGATGCCTGACCTCTTTATTCATCAGACCTCCTATCTTTTTTTTAAAATCTCTTGTAGCGGAGAGCGTCCCCGCTCTCCATTTATCGCGACAAACTCTTCCCATTCTTGTAGCGGAGAGCGTCCTCGCTCTCCATTTATCGCGACAAACTCTTCCCATTCTTGTAGCGGAGAGCGTCCTCGCTCTCCATTTCCAAAACGAGCTGTTCCCATTTTTGTAGCGGAGAGCGTCCTCGCTCTCCATTTCCACTAAGGAGCTGTTCCCATTCTTGTAGCGGAGAGCGTCCTCGCTCTCCATTTCCAAAACGAGCTGTTCCCATTCTTGTAGCGGAGAGCCTCCGGCTCTCCATTTCCAAAACGAGCTGTTCCCATTTTTGCAGCGGAGACACCGATAAGCAGTATCTCCGCTACATATTCTATTAGCTAAAACCCTGCGCCTGTGGCAAACATTTTGGGGTTGTCAGCTATCTCTTCGGCAGCCGCTCTGTCGAGCAGACCATTCATCACATGATTGTATAGAGACTGGTCTTTGGACTGCATACCTTCTTTCGAGCCTGATTGGATGATGGAAGGTATCTGGTAAGTCTTCTCCTCACGAATCAGGTTTCGCACTGCTGTGTTGGCTATCAATATCTCTAGCACAGGCACACGACCGTTGCCGTCTTTCTTCTGCATCAAAGTCTGGGCTACCACAGCTTCCAAAGATTCCGAAAGCATAGAGCGAGTCTGTGCTTGCTGTTCCTTCGGATACATATCTATGATACGATCGATAGTCTTGGTAGCACTGCTGGTGTGCAATGTAGCTAGCACCAAGTGACCGGTCTCCGCTGCTGTCAAGGCAAGCGAAACCGTCTCTAGGTCACGCATCTCTCCCACCAGTATCACATCGGGGTCTTCACGTAGTGCAGAACGCAACGCAGCTGTAAATGACCAAGTCGATTGTCCCAGCTCGCGCTGATTGACTAGCGAGTTTTTCGACACATGCACAAATTCTATGGGGTCTTCCACAGTGATGATATGTTTACGTGCCTTGTCATTGATAGTGTCTATCATAGTGGCAAGGGTGGTTGACTTGCCCGAACCTGTGGGTCCTGTCACCAGTATCAGACCTTTTTGTTTCAGCGAAAGTTTTGCCAATGTATCGGGCAGGTATAGCTCATCATAAGTCTTTATCTCATTTGGTATCACACGAAACGAGGCAGCTAAACCATTTATTTGGTGAAAAGCATTCACACGAAAACGAACATCGTCCTCGAGCTTGGTTGAGAAGTCTATCTCGAGCTTTTCACGCAGCATCACCCACTGAGAATCATTTAGCACGCCTTTTAGCAGCTGAACTATATCCTCATGAGATGACTTCGGCAGTCGTAATGGCTTCATATTGCCATACACTCGCACCATAGGTATCGAACCGGTGCTTACATGCAAGTCAGAAGCCCCTGCGTCAGAGGTAAACTTTAGCAATTCTTGGATAGTATTCAATTATTATACCTCAAATCGCCTATAAATTTGTCTCATCTACTTCGTCATCTATGCCAAATCCATGATATTTTGCTTGATCTACGTCGTAATATACGACCTTGCCTTCACCACTGCTAAATTCATTTGTCGAGGTAGCTACATAACGTTGAGGTGGATTGCCAACTACTTCAAAACGCCAGTTTTTTGTGGTCGATAAGCCTACGCGAGCATCTTTGAGTGCTTTGTCGATGTCATAATTATCTGTGGTTCCGTGAGCTTGATAGTGGATGTTATACGCTGTGCGAATAGCTGATATAGCAGATTGTGCCTCGGTGGACTTTGCCTTCTCTACATATTGCATATAAACTGGCACCGCGATAGCAGCTAGGATAGCGACGATGATCACCACCACGAGAATTTCGACTAGGGTAAAACCCTTTTGAGTTTTTAATGTTTTTAACATTGTTCCTCCGTATTTTTTATTTTTTTCTTTTTTCTATATTTACAAGCTGTTGCTTGTGTAAATCACTCCAACCGGTATCCCCTATGACAGCCCAGCACATATCACCAGTTACTTCATCGATGATCGCGGATCCGGTATTCTTTCCTCCATCGATATCATATTCACAACCAAAAGAGTCAAAGAATAGGTTTATATATTTTGTCACTTTAATCATGGTGCCATCGGACTGGACAAATTGAATTCTGGTAGATCCACAACGAGAGTTTTCATATTGGTATATTATACCACTTCGTTTAGGTGAGTTATATGCACCCGGCTTTAAGCCTAAACTCTGTGGGTCATGCAAATGCACAGGATATTTGGAGGAGTTTAGCCCCCCTTTTTCGTTCTCTACTGCCCAGCACCATATATTTGTTTGGGGGTCTTGTATCATTGTGTAATTGTTTTCATCATAGTATCGCCAACTAAACTCATCTCCAGATACTTTTGCTATAAAGACTGTGCCGTCAGGCTGATATTTTTCTGTGGAACCATCGATGCAAGGTATACTAACTAATATAGTAGTGTATATCAAAAAAAACAAAGTGAGTGTGAGCAGTTTGTGATTTTTGATACTTCTCATTTTTAGTTTTCTTCCTTTTCACTGCTTAGAGGAGAGATAGTCGTAAAATTCGTGGTAAGTGGGATTTTGTCATAGTGTGATATAGGCACTTCTGTAAATAAATAGGTTTTCTTTTGCCTCTTGATACTTTGTTTTTTAGATAAATACGCCATAATAACACACTCTTCCGTTATTCTTAACCCCAGCGAAACAAAAATATTATATACCCCTTTTTTGTCAACACTTATTTTTGCAAGCAGTTAAAACAATGCTTAACTCCTTATTTTTTACCCTATTAGGATGCTTTGATATTATTGCAAAAAATTTTCGATTTATTTAAATTATCCCCTTGTCAAAACCCAAATAGTGTTTTTTTTCTTACTCGTATGGAAGGTAGCCCCTTGCCTTCCCTACGAAATTAAGCACCAATTTGGAGGGGGGATCAGTCAAATGTGTTACCTTATTTTTTTACTCCTTGCACAAAATCATTGACAAAATTACGCTATTATTTTTTTTGGAGACTATCGACAAAGAGCTAAATATAGAGGAGAAACTATGAATTTTCAGGATATTATTTTAGAGCTTCAAAGATTTTGGGCAGAGAACGGGTGCTGTATTTTACAGCCTTATGACGTAGAGATGGGAGCGGGGACTTTTCATCCGAATACATTTTTTGGGGCTTTGGGTGAGCAGCCTTGCCGGATAGCTTATGCACAGCCTTGTCGCAGACCAAAAGATGGGCGCTATGGGGAGAACCCAAATAGATTGCAACACTATTACCAGTTCCAAGTGATAGTGAAGCCTTCGCCCGATGACATACAAGATTTATACCTGCAAAGTCTACAAAGAATCGGTATCGAGACCCAAAAACACGATATTAGATCTGTCGAGGACGACTGGGAATCACCCACCCTCGGAGCGTGGGGACTTGGCTGGGAAGTGTGGCTCGACGG
>WRIO01000095.1 GCA_009782695.1 Candidatus Cloacimonadota bacterium | reverse complement strand
ACATAGTCAGGTTGGAAAGATTGCAAAAGGAACTACATCATTTGGTAGATTCCCTTTTTCAAGGGAGTATATCAGATAGTAGATTGTCAGGCATAGATATTACCACCGTCAAACTTTCACATGATCTAGGGCACTTAAAACTATATTTTACAAATATAAACAAAGATAATAAAATCGATACTACTATAGAGCTCTTAAATAAGAGCTCAGGATTTATAAAAAAAAAGATCGCAGGAGCAAAACTCATGAGAACAATCCCACAAATAGCTTTTGAGTATGATAACACAAACGATAAAGCAGAAAAAATCGATAAGCTTCTAAGGATCATCGCCGAAGAAAAGCGTAACCAAAACTATTATGAAGATGATAGTGACAATGATTATTACGACGATGATGATGAAATATACGATGAAGATCTAGAAGATTATGATGACTACAACGATGAACTCGATGATGAGTTAGATTATGATTATGACGACGATGTAGATGAAGATAGCGAAGACATCAACGAAGTCGATAATGAAGAATAGTAAACAACTTGACAGGGAACGATGCTTTCGGTAAAACACCGTTCCCTAATAAAAAATCACTCTGATTTACTTGATCAACAACATCCTTTTTGTTTCCTCATATTTTTCTGTTTTTAGTTTATAATAATACACACCACTACCCACAGGGACACCCTTCTGGTCCTGCCCATTCCAAACTATACTGTGATTACCCTTTTTCAAGCTTTCATATATTTGATTACTCACTTTCTGACCTTTACTATTGAATATAGATATTTCCACGTCTGTGTCAGTTGCTAAACTAAATTTGATGACAGTGTCAGGATTGAAAGGATTTGGAAAATTTCCGAGTAGTGCAGTGATAAAGATGCCACTCGTTCCGTCATCAACTGATGTCTCGCTAATTGTGGTAAAAAACCTAGATACACTTGCTTCACCATTTCCAGTAGTGTTGCGAGCTACTATTTGCCAATGATATGTTGTATTCAATTCAAGATTTGAGGTAGGCTCCCAAGAAGTAACATCAGGACCTGAAATCATTCCCACTCTATTTTGAGGCAGAGCTGATGGGTTATACGGATTTTCTGAAGTTGCCATATATACAAAGTACCCAGTTGGGTTTCCGCCAGTCGTTGGTACTTGCCAGGTAAGAACTGGCTTGAGTGATTGGTTTTGTGCTCCAGGATCTGGGCTGGTAGCTACCACCTGTCCTGGTATATTTAATTGGGTCGTAAAGCTTCGAGATAAACTTGGTTGACCACTACCAAAATCGTTGTAAGCCACTATTTGCCAATGGTATGTAGTCTCATAATCGAGTGCTGTTTCTATCTCAAAAAGAGTTGTGTCACCACTACTTATAGTAGCTATCCTGTTATTTTCTGGATCCCCAGCTGCATAAGGGTTCGCATTTGTCCCTAAATAAATGTAATATCCGTTTGGGACACCTGCCGAAGTTGGTTTTGTCCAAATTAAAGTAGGAGTCAGTGATTGATTTATCGCCCCGATAGCAGGCGTCAAGGCAACTACTTGAGCGGGGTAAGGCGTTAATATTACAGTTCCGGATATCATAACGTTATGGGTGGCACCTGACGAATTTACCTCTATCGCTACCCCAGCTATTTTATTCCCCATGCTGATCGGACTAAACGTAGCCGAAAAGGTAGTTGATTGATTTGGTGCTAGGGTAACTGGGAGTGTATTTGTGGTTAAAGTGAAATTATTCTGGTCTGTTCCAGACATCTGGATAGAGGTGATTGCCAAGCTGGCATTATGGGTGTTCGTGACAACGAATTCTTGTGGTTCTGAAACAAATCCAGGAGCAGTATTTTCAAATATATAGAAATTAGGCTCGATAGAAATCACAGGCTCTGGTCCGACTCTATAATTCGAGGTCACCACTTTAGATTCACGGATCACTCTCGCGTTATCATATAGGGTTGCATCTCCTATCACTGCCCCGTCCACTGTGATTAGCGGTGAAGATAAGTATGGCAAACGGGTAGCATTTATACCATCGCTAAAATATGTTCCTTGTTCATAAGTCATGATAGTGCAGCTCATCACACCACCGACATAACCTCTCCAACCAGAAGAATACAGACCTAAACTATAGTTTGGACCTGGCTGAACGTTTTGGTCTGCGTGGTGGTGAGCACCTTGATTGTGCCCCATTTCATGCACCACTGTGAATCCAATGTGTGCCTGTTGCACTCTATTTATAGAGACAGCATAATAGTCAGGTGTGAAACCACTCCAATTTTGTAATAACCAAGCAGCTCCTCCTGTGTAGTTGATTTGAGCTATAAAGACTGTCATATCTGCATAATACAGATTTCGTAAAAAAGGTATCTCGTCCATCCCGCCAGAGTTCGGAGTTGTCGCGTGTTCTAAATCTGCGCCTGTGTCCGTTTCCACATAATCAGTCAGGTGACGATGGACTATGTTATAAGTAACCACTGTGTTTGAATTGTCATGCACCAGGTTTGACCTTTCTATAGCCAAATCTATCACATGGTCTATGTTTGTCACCGATGAGTTGCTAAGTGCCCAGACAGCAGCGTTCGAGGTGTAAACTATCAGCAGGTCGATGGTGATAGGGTCATAGTTGCGGGTATTTTCTGTGGCTTGACTATTTCTTTTTTCTTGATAAATAGAATCTGGCACATTTACATAAGTGCCTTCTAGTTCATCTGCTTTTACATCAGAATATTTTTTTAGCCCCAAAATTGCATTTCCTTTTTTGACTGAGGCGAAGTAGTATTCGTCTGCAAATGGTAATTCCACTGACATAGAGATAGCAACCTCCGAGACTGTGATGTAGGCATAGCTTGCTATCTGTCCGTCTATTTGTGCAGTGAGGACAGTGTTCCCCGAATCGTAAACAGAGGCACGGACTATCTGAGCTGTGTATTGTTTGTCAGCAAAAAAATTTAATTTAACTGTCTGTCCGATATCACTATTTGTGACTTTTACTAATTCTCGGTTGTAATCAAAATATCGAAGTCTCTCTATCTTCTCGTTAGGGAAAAAATCATATTCGATATTATAGCTTTCAGGGATTGTTAAGTATGCCTCGTTTGCATTTATATCGATAGTTTGGTTGGTCGAGTTTGCAAAGACTGTGCAAAACACTACCAGTGATAATAATATTACTAATATCTTTTTTTTCATTTTATACCTTCTTTTTATCTCATTTGGTTTTAAATATACTACATAACCTCAAAACCTAAATCTGTAATCACTTCGATCGCTTTGTCCCTCGAAAAATCCTGTGTAAAAACTATTACTGCATGCTTTTCTTCCAGGCTGACTGTCACATCTTTTACTCCTTGCAGTTTTAAAAGGCTCTCTTTTACCAGAGAACTGCAATGTCCACAAGACATACCTTCGATTTTGATGGTTTCTGTGCAAAAATCTAACATGGTAATTTTAACTCCTTGTTTCTTAATCTATTTGCGTTTGTCACAACTGTGATAGAGCTTAATGCCATCGCCACACCGGCTATGATGGGGTGCAATAATCCACAAAATGCCAGTGGAATGGCTACTATATTATAGAAGAAAGCCCAAAACATATTTTGCTTTATCACGGTAAATATAGTTTTAGACAAGACTATGGATTGCACCACAGGTAGCAACTCATGCCGAACTAATACGATATCAGCCGATTCTATAGCTATATCTGTGCCTCCGCCTATAGCTATGCTGACATCAGCTTGTTTTAACGCAGGTGCATCATTTATACCATCACCGACCATGATGATTAGTTCGTTTTCTAAATGGATATCACTGCTTTGATATTGCTTTATCATATATAGTTTTTGAGCAGGAAATACTTCTGATTTAACCTCTTGGATGCCAAGTTTACTGCCGACTACATTCGCTGTGCCGGCATTATCGCCAGTAAGCATGCATGTTTTTAGCTTCATTTTATGCAGCATATTTATGGTAGAGTGAGCATCTGGTTTTATGGTATCTGCTATCGCTATGATTGCTTGCAGTTTCATATCTCTTGCTGCAAAGACTAGGCTTTTAGCTTCCCTTTGGAGGTTTTGTATCAGGCTCAAATGAGGTTCCAACTCGATAAAGTTTTCCTCCATAAAGCTCATGCTCCCCACAGTCCAAGCCTCTTTTTTACTGTCATCATCTGCGTATAGAGTTCCTGTGAGCCCTTTACCACTTATAATGTGAAAATCTTTAGTTGGCAATATCCCAAAATCATTTGGAGCAAGGTGCGTTGTTATCGCTTGTGCGAAAGGGTGGTCCGACATAGCTTCCAAAGAATAAATAGCCTGCAAGGTTTCTTTTTGATTTGCCTTGAATACTTCACAATCGGTTACCACTGGTTTACCTTCTGTCAGTGTGCCTGTCTTGTCAAAGACGATGGTTTTTGCTTTTTGTAGAACTTGCACAGCTTGACCATTTCGAATCAAGATACCGTGCTTTGTTCCTAATCCTATTCCTGCCATGATGGCTGTGGGTGTAGCTAAACAAAGTGCACTCGGGCAGGCTATGATCATCACTGATATAGCTGTAAATAAAGCTTGGGCATGTGGTTGCATCCCCTTGATCAACCATGGCAGAGAAAAAGGTATCATATTTGAGATAGTCTCTTGAAATTCTGGAGAAACCCAATGGATTATAAACGCAGAACCAGCTACTAGTAACGCTACTGGTATGAATATGCCAGTCACTTTGTCTGCAAAGGCTTGCACAGGGACTTTCGTGTTTTGGGCATATTCTACTAGCTTGATCATCTGTGAAAGGAATGTGTCCCGTCCTACTTTTGTCACTTCCACTTTTAAAGTTCCGTTCCCATTTATTGTCGATCCCAGCACAAATTTACCTATATATTTTTTTACAGGCATACTCTCTCCGGTAGCCATACTTTCGTCTATATAGCTTTCACCCTCTGTGATGATGCCGTCTGTGGGTATCTTGCAGCCTGGTTTGACGAGCATGATGTCTCCGATTTTTAGGTCAGATACAGGTATATCTATCACTTCATTTTCTTGTAATATACTTGCTGACTTTGCCCCCATCTCCATCAGCTTGCGAATCGCCTCTGATGTCTTACCTTTTGTCTTTGTCTCTATATAGCGACCTGTAAGGTGGATAGCCATTATCATAGCCCCTATTTCGACAAAATTATGTGAACCGAAAAGTTTCGGAAGGCATCCTGTGATGAACGAACCTATACATCCCATAGCTATTAGTGCATCCATAGATGGCGATTTATGGATGGAGCTTTTTAATGCATTAATGAATGTTTGGCGACCGGGGAATAAATATAAAATAGACGAAAAAACTATAGCTATCCAAAAATAAAAGTGTAAAAAACTTTCGGAAACTATATCCTTTAGAAGCATATCCCCTAGCATAATCACTAGCAAAGGAGTCGCAAAAATCCAAGCAAAAACCATCCTTTTTAGATCATTCCTAAAAAGGTTCTCATTCATCAGAGGGTCATTTTCACCTAAATGATGCACTCCGAGGCCTGTCTTGCAGATTTTATCTTCCAGCTCTATGAGAGTGACCATAGAACAGTCATA
>WRIO01000094.1 GCA_009782695.1 Candidatus Cloacimonadota bacterium | reverse complement strand
TGTTTTCAGGAGAAAAATTACTTCGAAAGTCCTCTGGTAAATCACTATAATACCAAGTAAAATAAAAGTCCTCCGACATGGCTAGATTACAAACTATGTCGGCTGTTTGCCTATTTTCCATAGAATGCACACCGCACAAACCCATTTTGTGGCACTTTGCTATTTGGTCTCGAATGAGTTTTTTTAGAGTTTGATAGTCATATTCGGGAATTACTTTATTGAGCAGAGTCCACCAATTCTCGCCCAAAAATCCATTTTCAGACATTAATTGCTTTGCTTCTGGAAATTTTGAAATCAGTTTCATAGCTGCACTGTTACAAAGAGTTGAGTGTAAATCCTTGCTTGCTATACTGATAGGGATGTCTGGAAACACTTTATCGATAAAGCTTTTATTTATATTAGGAAATCCTTCAATATATCTTTTTTCCCAACCATATCCATTTATCCATTTGACGCTATTTAAATCGTGAGAAACTCTATACTCTACCATTTTCTGATATAAAACCTCGTCAGTCTCACATCCAGATACATCGAGCATAAGCTGTAGCTTTGCTGTTTCCACAAAGTGAGTATGAGCATCAGTGAATGCAGGTAGCAAAGTTTTTCCTCTTAAATCTATGATTTCAGGATTTGTAGCAGATGCTTTTAGAGTATGGAATTTTCCTGCGAGAATTATTTTATCATCACGAACTAGCACAGCTTCCACATCTTCCAAGTGTGGAACTAGGGTCAATATCTCACCCCCGTGGAATATATAATCCATCCGCGATTTCTCCTTATGAAGTATTTGAAAAGCTATTCACCAGGCTAGTAAATTATGGCTCTTTACAAGATATGTTTATGCAATCTAGATAAACTTTCCTGTTTGCCATATAAATCTATTAGCAGGGGAATATCCGGTCCATGACAGTCACCGAATAAGGCGATTCGCAGCGGAAAATATAGTGCCTTACCTTTTATTCCTAGCTCTGCCGAACATTTTGAAACTAGGATTTGAATTGCTTCTTTGTCCATAGGTTCTTCTCCCTCTTGTAGTGCCTTCACAAACCAAGTGAGAACCTTTTGAGAAATATCTTGCTGTACTATTTCAGAGCATTCCTGGTTTAACGGAGTTTCAGTATAAAACATCTTTGCATGTAGTGTGATATCGGGGAGTTTGTTTATTTGGTCTCGTGCTCTACTGATGACCTTTAGATATTTTACTTCGTCGTGTATATCGATACCTTCTTTTTCAAAATAAACTCGACATTTATGAGCTACTTCTTGCAATGGTAAAGATCTAATATACCAGCCACTCATCCACTCTAATTTAGTTATATCGAAAATCGCAGCTGACTTAGTAATTCGTTCCAATGAAAATTCTTGTATAAGCTCTCCCAAGCTGAATAATTCCCTGTCATCAGCTGAGTGCCAGCCAAGTAAAGCTACGAAATTTATCACAGCCTCTTTTGGATACCCTGCATCCAAATAAGTACTCACAGAAAAGTCGCCGTGACGTTTACTGAGCTTGCTTCTATCAGTGTTTAGGAGCAAAGGTAAATGAACCCAGATTGGTGGGGACCACCCAAAAGCCTGATATAAAAAAAGGTGTTTGGGTGTGCTATACAACCACTCCTCCCCTCGTAAGACATGAGATATCCGCATATAGTGGTCGTCTATCACAGCTGCTAAATGGTAAGTGGGGAAGCCATCGGCTTTTAAAATAACCTGATCTTCTACTAAATCAGAGGCTATCTGGACATTTCCACGAACTAAATCCTCAAAATCAAACACTGTGTCACTCGGGATTTTCATACGAACGACAAAAGGGATTTTTGCCTCTAATTTTGCTTGAATTTCTGTATCGGAAAGGTTTTTGCAGCGACCATCATATTTGGTGGTTTCTTTTGCAATCTCTTGTTTTTTACGCATATCATCCAGCTCATCTTTGGTGCAAAAACAATAATAAGCTTGTCCGTTGTCTATCAGCTGTTTCGCATGTTTATGATACATATCCAATCTTTCTGATTGAAAATAAGGCTTGCTATCGCCTTCTTTATAGGGACCTTCATCATAATCTAGACCCAATCGACACAAAGAACTAATTAAATTTTCGACAGAGTTCTCATCAAACCTTGTCCTGTCGGTATCTTCTATTCGCAAAATAAAAGTGCCATTATACTTTTTAGCAAATAGGTAATTAAACAAGGCTGTCCGAACCCCTCCTAAATGCAATAACCCCGTCGGGCTTGGGGCAAATCTTACTCGTATATCGTTTATAGTTTCCATACGTGCAACTTTTTTTTTACTCAGTTTTTTGTCAAGCTCTTAAATATCAACGAAACGAAAGTAGGAGTTTTCAATCACTTCCTCTTTTTCATAACAAAGTGGTGCCTTCTCTTTTTAGAAAATGTCTTTTTGTAGGTCCCTTCTTATTGATTCTGTTTTTTGATTTTTAAAATGATTTTATAGTTATGAATACATACCCAAAGGTAAGTAGCGTTTATGACTAAAATTGTTATCATCATTATTACCGACTCTTGGATGTATGCCCATATTATCAAAGGCAATAGTAAAGCTATGATAGACTTTAAATAAATCATCCCTTTTAAGCAACCAAATTGATTTATGAAAAATCTAGCTATAGGGTTTGCTTCGCTTTTTGTCCCGATAGCCAGGATAATGATGTAAGTCGTCCAAGCATCAATAAAATTTAGTAGAAAAAACAAAAATACTTGAAAAATAAATATATACAACATAAAGACCAAATAAATTTCCTTATATATTTTGTCAAGCCATTTTAAGAGATTTCTTCTTTAAAGATTTGCTTGATACCGATTACAAATGAACAATAATATGCTAGAAAGTACGCCATAAAAAAATGAAGCATTTGGGGTTCTTCTTTTTTTTTACTACTTCGGAAAAAAAAAACTTTACAAAAAAAGGGGGTTTAATAAATTGGCATTCGTAAAAAATAAATAAAGGAGGTTGCATGGCAATCACTAAACAAGCCAAGCTGGCGATTATGGTAGATAATAGACTCCATGATTCAGATACCGGTTCTTCGGAAGTGCAGATAGCAATATTATCTGAGAGGATAAAAGCCTTGACAGAACACTTAAAGGTTCATCAAAAAGACTTTTCCACTCGGAGAGGACTTCTGAAGATCATCGGACAAAGAAGAAATTTGCTCGATTACCTGATAAAAACTGATATAGAAAGGTATCGTAAAATCATAAAAAAGCTTGGACTCAGAAAGTAAATCAGAGGGGAGCAATTCCCCTCTCTTTTTTATTTTTTATCACGAAATATAAAAACAATCATAAAAAATCAAATAAATAGAATGAGAGAAGTAGGCTTGAAATTGAGATTTGAGGATTTAGGGCACACAACACCCTAAATCTTCAATTCTCAACTATACTCTATTTTTCTCTCAAATAACAGGAGAAAATATGCAACAACATAATTTTGCTACGTACAAAAAGACCGTAGAAATAAACGGTAAAACCATCACCCTCGAAACAGGGAAGATAGCAAAACAAGCAAACGGCGCAGTGATAATATCATGCGGCAAGACAGTGCTACTTTGCACAGCAGTTATGGGAAAATTAGGCAACGAGTTGACTGATTTTTTCCCACTTACAGTCGATTATATCGAAAAAATGTATGCCTCTGGTAAAGTGCCAGGTGGCTTTTTTAAAAGAGAGACAAAACCTTCTACAAATGCAACCTTGATTTCTCGCCTAATAGACAGAGTTATCCGTCCTCTTTTCCCCGAGGGCTTTCGCAACCCAGTGCACATAGTGGTCAGCCCTCTTTCTTATGATGGGGAAAATGACCCTGCGACATTGGGGATCATCGGAGCTTCGGCGGCTTTATGTATCTCTGACATACCATTTGGTGGTCCTATCGCAGGTGTCACTGTCGGACTGATAGACGGAGAAATAGTTGTAAACCCTGCTCTTACAGATTTGCCAAAGTCAGATTTGGAACTAAATGTCGGTGGCACAGAGACATCGGTAGTGATGATAGAAGCAGGTGCCAAAGAAGTGACCGAGGCTAAAATGCTCGAAGCAGTTTACACTGGTCACCTGTCTATAAATAAGCTATGCCAAGCCCAAATAGAATTTGCCAAAGAAGCCGGTAAACCAAAGGTAGAAGTGGTTTTGGACCTCATACCAGACGAGATACTGAACCCGATGGACACTCAATATGGTCAAGCTATCAAAGACGCTATGCAAGTGAAGGGAAAACAAGAAAGACAAAATGCCATAGACGCTTTGTCCGATAATATTTTGACAGAAACTACAGCAAACCTTGGAGATGAAGAGTTTGCAAAAAATGAACGGCATATAAAGGCATCTATCGAACACTTGATAACCAAATATGTGCGTAGCACGATACTTTACGAACAGAACCGTGCAGACGGTCGAGGAGTAGATGATATACGCCCTATCAGCATAGAAATCGATGTCCTGCCTATCGTGCATGGCTCTGCGTTATTTACTCGCGGTGAGACCCAAGCACTTGGCACAGTAACACTTGGCACAGCTGACGATGAGCAGATCATAGACGGTCTAGACGAAGAATATAAAAAGACTTTCTATCTACATTACAACTTCCCACCTTTTAGCGTGGGTGAAGCAGGCTTTATGCGTGGTCCTGGCAGGCGTGAGCTGGGTCATGGAGCATTAGCTGAAAGGGCACTTGAATCTATGATTCCTACCAAAGAAGACTTCCCCTATACTATCAGAATAGTCTCTGAAATATTAGAGTCAAACGGCTCATCATCGATGGCTTCTGTGTGTGTGGGTGCTTTGTCGCTGATGGCTGCTGGGGTGCCTATCAAAGCTCCGGTGGCAGGTATCGCCAATGGTTTGATAATGGAAGGTGACCAGTTTGTAGTGCTTACAGACATCCAAGGACTAGAAGACCACCTGGGAGATATGGATTTTAAAGTCACTGGCACGCGTGACGGAATCACAGCTATGCAAATGGATATCAAGATAGAAGGTATCACAAAAGAGATAATGACCATCGCTTTGGAAAAGGCAAAAGTCAGCCGAAACACTATCTTGGATTATATGCATGAAGTGATAGCAGAACCTCGCAAAGAACTAGCTGACAATGTGCCAAAAGTTGACACTCTGCAAGTGGACCCCAGTAAATTAGGCGAAGTTATCGGTTCACAGGGTAAAGTGATAAAGGCTATCATAGAAGAGACAAAGACGGATATAAATATAGAGGACAGCGGTCTCATAAGCATAGCCTCGCCGAAAAAAGAGAATTTAGAAAGGGCAAAAGAGCTGATACTCAGCATAGTCACTGTTCCGAATAATACAGAATGGTATGAGGGTGTGGTGGCAAGGATAGAGAATTATGGCGTCTTTGTGAAGTTTATGAATGGATACAAAGAAGGTATGTGTCATATTTCGCACCTGCCAGTCCCACGCGGCAAGCAAATAGAAGAATTTTTCAAGGTCGGCGACCCTATCAAAGTTCGCTTAGTGGAATCTGATAAAGCAGGTAAGATAGCACTTTCGACCAGAGAATTTGGCGATAACCCTGAACCAAAACCAAAGC